>DATIQH010000518.1:0-3345 GCA_035471155.1 Nitrospiraceae bacterium
GGTCGAGCAAGATTCCTTCTCCGGCGCCGATATCGCTATGGATACTCGCGGGATAGCCGACCGTCACTCGCATACGACATCGTGGTTGCATAACCCTAATCTCCCTAGCTGAGTCTACTTTAAGTAGCGGTACAGGCAAGAAAAACTTGATTCTTTGATAGCCGGATGCTGAAAAAGTCCGCCAGCAGGGAGGGGGATGGCCAGGTGCCCTTCTTGCTCGCAGAACGCGCACGATGAAACTGTGCTCGTTCGATGCGCGCAGTAAAGGGCAGCCTTGGCCACTCCCCTAAAGAGAGGTAGGGAGAATTGGAAGGGCCTTGCTGAGCATCCTGAGAGAGATGTGGCGGTAAGACGCGAGTTGCCGAAACTGCTGGGAATTGTTTCTGGGAAGGCTGGAGTGGCTACAGGAGCAAGAAAAATTCAGTACATTACGCGGCGATTTTCGTCAGGAGTCTTTTCACTTCAACGTGGGCGAAGATGACGTCGGGCTCCCGCTGAAGGGCTTCGTAGTAACTTCGTTCGAACCCGTCTCCTTCCTCAGAGGGGCGGACGAGGGATCGAGCCTCTATGAGAAAGTGCTCGACCTCGACAAGCGAGAGATCGGACTTAGTATCCAAGAGTTCATCGATACGGACGACCAACTGAGAGAGGGGGTGAAGCCAGGTAAACCAAGGATCGTTCAACACCAATTGCAGCAGTTGGCTGGTTGACTCGACGCGGCCATTGATGCGCTCATACGTGACTTGTTCTGCCAGAATGAGGGCTTTATGAAGGCTCAAGAGGCTGCTCCGCACGTCGAGGATCTGCTTGCGGAGTGGGCTGGATTTTCTGGCCGAGTTCTTCTGAGATACGGTCGCCATAAAATAACTTTAGCAGGTTATTAAAAAAATGGTGACTCCCGAAGTGTGGCTTGGACAGATAAAGTTACGCGGCGTTCGCCGGCAAGACGCGCGCGACCTGGAAGTGAGCGAGGATCACCTCAGGGGTTCGATAGAGGGCTTCGTAGTAGGCGCGCTCGAATCCATCGCCTTGGATCGACGGGCAGGTCAAGGCGCGCACCTCGGCCACAAGATGCGCGACGATTTCAGGGGTGATGTCAAATGCGTCGTCGTCCAGGAGTTGATCGATCCGGAGCAGCAGATCCAACAGGGGTGAAAGCCATGAGAACCAGGGATCGCTAAGCGCCAACTGAGTCAGCTCGTCCGTGGAGTCGACATGGCCGTGGATGCGTTCGTAGGTGAGTCGCTCCGCCGCAATCAACGCGCGATACAGAGACATCAGTCTCTGGTGCACCTCCAGCATGGTGCGGCGTAGAGGGTCGATGTGAGTGATTGGTGACGACGTTGCCATATGGCAAGTGTAGCAGGGCTATGGCTAATAGGAGTGCCGCGCTGACGTGAGAAGGCTGTGCTATCCCTCGAAGTAGATGACGACGGTGGCCTTACTGCACGAACAACAGGTCCCCTCTTTGGTCATCGGGATCTTGCCGTCGCTTTCCGCCGCTTTGATCTGGCATCCTGAGCCCGTGCCACTTTGTTATAACAGTCGCTGCAATAGGCTGCTGTTTGCCCCATCGTTCCTCCCTGGACTCTCTCGCACGATGCAGTGCGCCTGTTGAATCACTCAGTATTCAGAACGGCTCAGTGCGAAAAACCGGACACGATAGCTGAAATATACCGCAAGTTGATAATTTGGCCAGCCCACTAGCGGAGCGAGATCGGCGTGACGGGTGAGACAAGAAGAAATCCAATCCGCCAATCCCGCCTTTCTCACACATCTCGCCTGTTACGCGCTCCTGCTAGTTCCCCACCCGAGTGGCGAACTGCGCAAAGAGTTCCCCTGCGAGGTAGCGGGTATTGGATCGGTCGGTGCCATCCTTACGGCGAAGATAGTCGTTGAGGATTCGGCCGTCGGCTGCTTTGTGGACGTGTGGGAGGCCAAGATTCATGCGGTAGCGTTCGACTGCGCCGGCCACACGACTGATGAAGACTACGGTGCCATCCGATTCCTGCCGCTCGACGATCCCGATGTGTGTCAGCGGGTCGTTGACCTTGCCGTCTCCATTGTAGTCCCATGTGTTGTTGAAGAAGACGAGGTCGCCGGGACGGGCGACTGGCCCTTGGTGAAAGATGCCTTGTTGCGTGATGTGCAAATGGATGATCCGGACACCATTCGCGTCGGGATCGCTCGAGTCGCCGTCGTACAGATCGATGCCGTGTTTGAGGAAGATAGCTCGGGTGACGCCGGCGCAGTCGTAGGCGATGCGTCGTCCGTTGCTCTCGATCGTTTTGGCGCCCACAAGTTTTGCCGCTGTCCGTACGATCGCGCTACGGCTCGGCATCCGTTCGACGGATCGACAACAGAGCCGCTCTGCCGGCAGCGATGAACGAGAGCGTTCGGCCGGTTGCGTGGCACAACCTACGAGCGTCACGATTGCGATGGCGGCTATGATGAAGAGGAATCGCACCGTCTCACCGTACGTTGACGAACCGGTCTCGGGCCGTCTCCCGAAGCTGATCGATATCTTCACGCCGGGTGACGGAGAGCGGCACAGTATTCGTCAATTCTTCGATCAACAGATCGGTCGCCAGCGGTATTTTACGGCGGAGCGCGCGATAGAGGGCTGAGACCACCGCCTGTTCGATTTCCGAGCCGCTGAAGCCGTCGCTGGCGCTGACGATCTTGAGCAGATCGAACTGTGTTACGTCCTGCTTTCGAAGACCCAGGTGAATTTTCCAGATGGATTCCCGCTCGCTGTCGTCCGGCAGATCCACGAAAAAGATTTCGTCGAACCGGCCTTCGTCGTAGCTGGTGAGTCCTCTAGTGATGGACCATTCGAACAGCGGCATGCGTTCCTGGGCTGCCACCGATTGCAGTAACACCAGTACCTGTTCTTCTTCAACCGTTTCGATGGCGATTAGCGGATGGCGGGAGCGAATGAGGGTACGGAGATCGTGTATGCTGGTTGACAGGGCCATAGGAAAGAAATGCTAGCACGGGCTGGTCCCCTCACCAAGAAAAGGGAACTTTGCTGCGGGCTCTTTCTCTACAACTTTCCTTTCCACGGAGCGGCTGGATAACCCCCTCCGCCCACGTTAAGCGAATCCTTTCGCGTTCCCTCCACCTCTCTTTAAGGGAGTAGCCGAGGCTGCCCTTTACTGCGCGCATCGAACGAGCACCGTTTCATCGTGCGCGTTCTGCGAGCAAGAAGGGCACCTGGCCGCTCCCTATCCCTTTTCAGCAGCCTGCTAATGGGCTTCGGTGCCTTGAATCGCGGCGGCCTTGGTCAATATCAAGGCAGCGGAAGGATCGGTCGGGCGGATTGCCGGAACAGCGAACGGGCGT
>DATIQH010000519.1:0-7426 GCA_035471155.1 Nitrospiraceae bacterium
GGTCCCACGGCTTTCGCTGTGCACGCGATCTCTAGTTGAGCCTCGCATGCCGTCCCCCCTGAAACCAGGTGACGTCGTCGCGGAACGCTATCGCATCGAACGCGTGCTCGGCGAGGGCGGAATGGGGGTCGTGCTCGCCGCGCAGCACCTCGGGCTCGGCGAACGCGTGCCTTGCTCGCAGAACGCGCACGATAAAACGGTGCTCGTCCGATGCGCGCAGTTGAGGGCAGCCTGGCCACTCCCTTACAGGGAAGCCGTAAAATCAGACGGCTCTTGTTGGACGCGAAGCCCGGGTTGAAAACAAGTCTTGCTATCGAATAGTTCTGGGGTTCGGTCCTTCGAAATCTGCTCACTCATCGTGTCCGCATTGCTAAATCCAAGAGCACGCCCTCTCTCAATCCCAAATCGCTGACCAGCACTGCCGACATTCCCAACGTCTCCATTACCGTCCGGATAATAATGGCGCCAGCGGCTATGACTTCTTCGCGGCCTTTTTCTAGGCCCGGAAGACCGGTACGGTCGGCTTTCTTGCGGCTCAGTAGTGTTTGTTCGAGTTCTTGAATCGTGGTGAGCTGCAACTGGTAGTTGTGAATTCTGGCCGGTTCGTAGGTGGAGAGTTTCTGGGCCATCGCGGCCAGACTGGTGATGGTTCCGGCTGTGCCGACGAAGGTTGCTGCCTGATAGTTGTCCATGCCTGCGACTGCGGCTTTCGTCTCTCTCGCGATCCACTTGCGCGCCTGACGCACTTCATCGTCGGTCGGCGGGTCGTGGTGTAGGGCTCTCTCGCAGAGGCGCACGACGCCGATATCGATCGATCTGACGATTGGCGGCTGTCCTGGTCGATCCAGCATGAACTCGGTGCTGCCGCCGCCGATGTCGAGGGCTAACACGCCGGTCATGCCATGGGACAAGCCGGAGCGAATGCCCAGCATGGTCCGTCTGGCTTCTTCTTCTCCTGAGATCAGTTCGACTTCGAAGCCTGCTTCGCGCTTCACACGATCGAGAAACTCATCACGGTTCGTTGCATCCCGCACGGCGCTCGTCGCAACAACCGCCACCGCATCGATCCGGGCAGCATTGATCAGTTCACGCCACTCCTTGAGGCACTGCAACACACGATCCATCGCCGCAACGCTCAACTGTTTGGTCTGATCGACACCCTCGCCTAACCGGAGAATACGACGATCAGATCGGACTTCTATCAGCCTCCCACCGGGCGGCACATCGGCAATCAGCAATCGACAGGTGAGGGTCCCGATATCCACGCCGGCGAGACGCATCGTACGTGACGAGTCGCTCATAGCTCGCTTCGAATCTCCGCTATTTCCGATTCGAGCTTTTCGCGTGCACCTTTGAGTTCCTGGATCTCTTTGACGAGTCGACCGATTTCGGCATCGTACAGAACCCGTTCCACCGGTTCGCCTACCTCGCGAAGGTGAACCGCTCGCTCACCGACATCCCGGTACAACTCATCCAATTGCTGGTCGAGCTTACGGACATCGAGCCGGATCCGCAGCAATTCCGTTTCTTCCAAGGCACGGATCGCCGCCTGCGCCGTCCCATGGCGCAACGTCGCCAACCCCGCCTTCACGTCATGTTTGAGTCGCTGTAATAAGCCCATTTTCTCCTAGCTCTCACCACCTCTCCAGAGGAGTGGCCAGGTTGCCCTCGACTGCGCGCATCAGACGAGCACCGTTTTATCGTGCGCGTTCTGCGAGCAAGGAGGGCACCTGGCCATTCCCCCCTTAACTCACCGACCCCAAATCCAGCTTCGATTCCCACCGCCGCAACATCGCCTCTCGCAAAAGGCGATGCACTGGCGCCTTCAACTGCGGGTCCTGCTTCAACAGGGCGAAGGCCTCTTGCCTTGCCTGCTGGAGTATATCGGCATCCCGTACCAGATTCGCGACACGAAACTCCGGCATGCCCCACTGCCGGAATCCAAAAAACTCGCCGGGCCCGCGAATGCGGAGATCCTCCTCAGCTATCACAAACCCGTCGGTCGATCGCACAAGGGCCTCCAGTCGCTCCCGGGCTGCAGATGGCGGCTCACCGGCTGCTTTGGGCTTCGCCGATCGAGACAACACCCCACCCGATGCCATCAGCAAACAATAAGACTGGTGGGCGCTTCGCCCGACCCGTCCTCGCAATTGGTGCAACTGCGCCAGTCCGAACCGCTCGGCATGTTCGATCATCATGACCGTGGCATTAGGCACATCGACCCCGACCTCCACCACCGTCGTCGAGACCAGAACCTGAATCTCCCCTTTCTTATACGATGCCATAACCTGTTCTTTTTCTTCCGACTTCATCCGGCCATGCACAAGCCCGACGCGAAACTCGGCCAGCTCTTCAGCTTGCAACTGCTCTGCGCCTTGTATTACCGCCTGCAGATCGGTCTTCTCCGATTCTTCAACCAGCGGATAGACGACATAGGCCTGCCGTCCGTTCCGCAGTTCATCGCGGAGAATCTGATAGGCCCGCCCTCGCTGGCCATCGCTGAGAAGAAACGTCCGCACCGGCTTTCGACCAGGCGGCATCTGGTCGATCACCGAGACATCCAAGTCCCCATACACCGTCATGGCCAGCGTGCGCGGGATCGGGGTTGCGGTCAACACCAGCACATCGGGCTTATACCCCTTCTCAATGAGCGTCTTCCGCTGAAGAACGCCGAATCGATGCTGCTCATCGATCACCGCAAGTCCAAGTTTCGAGAAGATGACGCCTTGCTGGATGACCGCGTGAGTCCCGATCACAACCTGTGCGGCCCCGGAAGCCACCTGCTCGCGAACAGCCTTACGCGCTGCAGCACGTCCACCACCGCTCACGAGCACGACGGAAAGCTTGAGCGGTTCCAGCAACCCCTTCATCGTTCGATAATGCTGCTCGGCGAGAATTTCCGTCGGCGCCATGAGCGCCGCCTGGTAGCCTGATCCACCGGCCAGCACCATCGCCTGCACTGCCACAATGGTTTTGCCGGACCCGACATCGCCCTGCACCAGACGGTTCATCGGTTTGCATGACGTCATGTCCGACAGAATCTCTCGAATCACCCGCTCTTGCGCTTTAGTCAACTGAAAGGGCAGCGCCCGATCCAGCTTGCCGAGGAGGGGCGTCTTCGGATTGAACGACACCTGTTTGACCTCCTCTTTCATCACTCGTTGCCGCGAGGCCAACGCGAGTTGAAGCACAAACAGCTCTTCGAACGCCAAGCGGCGATGCGCCGGCGTGAGGCCACGATCGAGCTGCCCCCCTTCCGTCCCGGGTTGAGGAAAATGCACATCCTGAATCGCTTCTTGAATAGGCGGTAATCGATAGCGAGCGCGAAGCGGGACCGGCAACACCTCCTGTGCCTGAACGGCATGCGCATCCAGCAAACTTTTTATGAGCACGCGCATCTGCCGAGAGGTCCATCCCTTGGTTTCGTGGTATATGGGAACGATACGGCCCACATGCAGCGGCGCTTCCGTTTCTGCGCCCACGACTTCGTATTGCGCGACCTCCATCCTCATCGCCACCCACCCCTGCGCGCCAGCCACCACTCGTCCGGTCAGCATAATCCTCGTCCCGACGGTAAAGAGCGATTCGAGAAACGGCTGATTGAAGAACACCGACTGAAGACGCCCGGTTGCATCTTCCACCACAATATCGAGGATGGTGAGGCGGCGACTGCGGGCGCGCTTCGCCTCGCTTCTGACGATTGTGCCGCAGACCGAGGCCTGCTCACCCGGCACCAGTTGCCCGATCGGAGTCATGATCGAGCGATCTTCATAGCGCCAAGGCAGGGTCCACAGCGCATCCTCAACCGTCTCGATTCCGAATCGTTGCAGTAACGCTGTGCGCTTCGGGCCGACTCCCTTCGCGAAACGGATGGGCTGTTCCCACCATGTGCGCGATGGAGTTTCGCACTTGGCAGGTTCACGTATGATGACCGGCTCAGGCTCCTGCCAAGCACGGGCCGGATCGTGAACAGCCTTGCGTAATACTCTCAAAATGACCAGGGCTTCCTGCAGCCGGCGCTGTTGGTCTTCTGCCGGAAGACGCTGCTGGTCTTCAAGAAACAGCTCACGCAGTCGGAGCAGCGCTGCTTCAATCGCCCGTGGGTACACACGATCGGACAAGGCCTGCATGACCTGTGTGCAGACAAAACGATTCAGATTCTTGACGGTGGGCAGATGCGCGAACGCATCGCGTGTCGCGAACTCGATCGGACGCGCGACACGGTTCAGCCATAGCTGAAACTGTTCGGAAGGGTTGGGCTCGGACGAGCGCCGTATCACAGTGGCGGATCGTATCATAGCCCTTCCCTCTCCTCAACGAGTCGGGCCTGTCAATTTGCCGACAATCCTTTGTGACGCTTACCCAGGGTGATAGATTGAGTTTCATTCGAATAAGGTTCCAAATGTATCAGCGCAACATTTTTCACATTTTGTTTCCAGCCGCCTGCCTCATCGGGCTGTTCGTCGTCTATCAAGCCTGGTTGAAACCGACCTATCTACCGGCACCACCGCCGGATCAACCCAGTGTCTCCACGGAAGATTCACAGGAGGCGGCGCCAGAACCTCGCCGTGATGGCCTGCTGGAATTGGAACCTAAACAGACTCGTCTGATCGATCCCAGCTCGATCCCTAAGACGACACATCATGAACTCTTAGAGAAGATCCGGGACGAAATTGAAAAAGGCAACGTGACCACTGCGGAACGGAAGCTGGCCGATTTACCGGCAAGCTTCACCAACAACGGCCTCGTGCGCTCCTATGTATCCATCCTCTGGAATAATTTGGGCATTCAACAGGAAAGAAACGGCGGAACCGCAATCTCAATCAAAGCCTTTAAGAAAGCTGCGTCACTCGATGCAAAGAATCCCGTCGTCCAACTGAATCTCGCCCATGCTTACTGGGAACTGCGCGATCCGGCCATGACGCAGGACTTTTTGGAACAGCTGGTCGTTCTGGCACCGAACGAGCCCTTCCCCCATCTGGCGTTGGCCGATATCTTTCAAGACCGTGATCAGCTCAGCGAGGCAGCTCGCCATCTCGATCAGGCCGCCGCTCTCTCAGGTAAAGACCCAGCAGAACAATCCTATCTGCGGACCGTCACGGCCAAAGTTCGCGGAACCGAGAAAAGTGAAGCGCGACTGACCAGCCGAGATAGCACGCACTTTATTGTGAAGTTCGACGAGGAAGCCGATCAGGCAACTTGGACCGCAGTATTGGAGATTCTTGAAGAGGCCTATCGAGAGATCGGCCAAAAGTTCGGGCACTTCCCTTCGAAGACCATCGTCGTCGTCCTGCATGCCAAAGCCACGTTTCAAAGCGCAACCGGCAGTCCGATCTGGGCCGACGGCCTTTTCGATCCAGTCCTCGGACGCATCCAAGTTCCTGCTCAGGACGCTTTAGCCGACCGTGCCTGGCTCACACGAGTGCTGCGGCACGAGTTCGTCCATGCCCTCTTGCACGACCAACTCGGTCCCACTGGTAGCGCCATCCCAACCTGGCTCAATGAAGGCTTAGCGATGGAGTTGTCCGGGGATCGTTGGTCGGATCTCGATCAGCTTATGAAGCAGGAGTTTACACTGATCCCCCTGACTGCCTTAGAGGGGGGATGGGGAAACCTGTCCAGCGATGCCGCAACCGTGGCCTATCTGGAAGCGAACTCGGCCGTGCACTATCTGGTCGACCGCTTCGGCATGGCGCGGATGCAAGGACTACTCGCACACCTCAAGACGCGGCAGTCGCTCTCGGCCGCTATGCAGTCGCAGCTCTCGATGTCATACGAACAGTTCCAATCGCAGTGGGTAGATCAACTACAAGAACAAGGGAAGAACGGCTAGATCGCCTCCTCTTTCACCTCCTCAAGCTCTGCGCCATTCCAAGCCGGCAGGATCTCGGCCGCATCGTCGTGTCCCGCTACCACATCCGTCTCCTCGATGGCAGGCTCAATCGTGTCCTCCCACAATATCTGTCGGCCTCGATTGTCTGTCATTCGGATGCGAAATTCGATCTGTTGAGATGGCGCCGTCAACTCTTCTGTCTGCCCAACGATGGCTCTGTTGACATGTTCTGTCCGTGCAAGCCTGCCGGCCTCGGCAGAGAAATGATCGGACCATACAAGCTGTCCAGTAACCGCATCGACCGCGCGAAGGAAAAACTGAGGCTGACCGTCGATCGCGCCTCGGTCATTGACCCGAATCACTGTCGCCTGTCGCGCGACAAGATGAGCCGCGACTCGGTGAGTGGAACCGGATTCTTGATCTCCGGCAGTGAGATTCAGGAAACCTTCCCAAAGAAACTGGCCTGTGGCTGCGTCATAGACACGGAGCGTGAACACTGACAGTCCGTCAACCCCTGGACCGACTCCACCTGCAAAAATCCGCTCACTCGGTTGACTCCCCGCTGACGCCATATCCTCTCTCACATTCAGATCGTACGTTTCCTCGGAGAGAATCTCGCCACTCTCAGCATCGTAGGTTTTCACCGTAATCGTCGACGTTTCAGCATTCTCATACCCAACACCAGCAGCCACAACTGTCCTGGGTTTAACCGGATCAGGAGACGGCAAATCGGCAGTCCATGCTGTCAGCGGAATGACCGAAACGATCATGGCGCAGGCGATCGACGCGGCGTAGAACGCCATTCTTGTTCGACCATCGGTCCGCTGCTCCCGAGACACCGGCATAAACTCATGCCTGACCGGACGGAACCATCCGCCCATGTTGCCCATCACCTCAGACAGCCACTGGATGATCGTCATATGCGGCCCCCCTTGCTTGTGCTGGAGTCTCGCATTGACGCCCTGTAACGTAAATTCCCCACTGTGGGGAGAAAACCCTTCGAAAGAGGGGGTACGCCCAAGCGGGTGAGGATTTCCAGTTTGAAGTTCTGGGTTTTCAGAACTTCGACCAAGAGCCTCGGAACTTCGGGTCGCGCGGCTACTTGGGTGGGGTTTCTCGACTCGGTGGACCGGGGCTCTCTGAAGCCCCTGCAAGCGGAACTTGGCCAAACACGGCATACCGATACCGAGCCACAAACCAATACAATAGATAGCCAAAGGGCTTAACGGGTGGAAAGCGCAAGAAAGCTGTCAGAGCCCGCCCACCCTTAAGACCTGGCAAAAGGGCTAAAAAAGCATCGAGCCCCTGGGCGACCTCCCCGTTAGGATGGACCAGAAAGGCGGCGTTGGGACGACCTGGCCGATAACTCTTTCCCAAGGCCTGCTTCGCCTCCTCGCTCTGATACGGAATCATCCGAACCGGAGCGGCATCCGCGTGAGTCTCCAATTGCTCCAGGCCCTTCTTGGCGGTGACACAAAGGCGGCATTCGCCGTCATAGACCAGAAGACAGGTTTCAGAGGCCCTGTCGGATGGACCTGCCATCGTCACATCCCTCGCAATCTCCCATTCAACGCTATCAACGCCCTATCAGGC
>DATIQH010000520.1:0-6811 GCA_035471155.1 Nitrospiraceae bacterium
ATTGACTTTAGTCGTTGAGGGCCTCGCGACCCAGCAAACCTCCATCGTGAAGGAGGCGATGGGGCCTTCCAAAGCGGTGGCATTCGATTCTGCAGGCCAGCCGACCAGAGCAGCAACGGGATTTGCCGCGGGGCAAGGAGTCGCCGTCCAAGACTTGCAAATTCGCCGGACTCCGAAGGGGGAGTATCTCTTTGCCGTGAAGCAGGAACAGGGACGGCCCACCGATGTGGTCCTGAAAGAACTCCTCCCGCAGTTGATCGCGAAAATCTCGTTTCCAAAAGCGATGAAGTGGAATAGCACTGGAGCGCGGTTCGCTCGGCCGGTGCGGTGGCTGGTGGCGTTGTACGGAGGGGCTACGCTTCCCATCGAAGCTGCGGGAATTACCGCCGGTAACCGAACAGAAGGCCACCGCGTCTTAGGGAGTGTGAAAGGGATTGCGGTTCGAGATGCCGAGTCCTATCTGAAGGGGCTTGAGCGTCAAGGGGTCATTCCAAACCCGGAGCCTCGCCGCTGCATGATTGAAGGCCAGATTGCGACGATTTGCAGGGAAGCCGGTTTTCGTCTGAACATCGATGCCGACCTGCTCGATCAGGCGGTCTACACCACCGAATGCCCCAATGCCATCATCGGCTCGTTCAAAGAGAGCTATCTCGAGGTGCCGGAAGAAATTCTCATTACGTCGATGAAGGAGCATCAAGGGTTCTTTTCCCTGAGGCACAAGCAAACTGGCAAGCTCGTTCCCCATTTCATCGCAGTGACGAATCATCGAGCGAAAAACATGGGTTTGATTCGGGAAGGCAACGAGCGGGTCTTGGCTGCGCGTCTGGCCGATGCCAAGTTCTTTTTCGACGAAGACCGGAAGGTCAAGCTAGAGGAACGTGTGACGAAACTCGCTGGGGTTACATTCCACCAGAAGCTCGGGACCATGCAGAAAAAACAGCAACGGGTCAGGAAGCTGGCCGGCTTCATCGCCTCGAGCTTGCAATCTCATGACGGCGAATTGAAACAGGCTTGCGAGAGGGCAGCGGATCTGTGTAAGGCCGATCTTCTTACCGGTGTCGTCGGTGAGTTTCCAGAACTGCAGGGTATCATGGGGGGCGAGTACGCGAAACATGATGGCGAATCTGAGGCGGTCAGTCAGGCCATCAGGGAGCAGTATCTGCCACGGTCGATCGAAGGTGACTTGCCACGGACCATAGCTGGTCAGGTGCTGTCGTTAGCCGATAGGCTGGATTCGTTGGCGGCATTTTTTCATGTGGGTCTCGTGCCGACCGGATCGGAGGATCCCTTTGCGTTGCGCAGGAACGCCACGGCCATCGTCCGGATTATTCTTGAGCGCAACCTACGGATGAACTTGGGACGCTACATTGACAATGCGAGAAACCTGGTCATTGGTGATGGCTTCAAGGGGGTTCCAGACTTCGAGCAGGAGGGAAGGCGCCGGATCACGGAATTCATTTTTGAGCGGGTTCGTCATTATGGCAAGGTCGTCCATACGTTGCGAGATGATGTCATCGAAGCGGTGCTTAAACAGGCTCACGACAAGGCGCTGGACCTCGTCGATCTTGTTCTGAGGATGAAGGCGCTCGAATCCGTGACGACGAAGCCGGAGTTCGATCCGTTGATCGTGGGGTTCAAGCGGGCTCACAGGCTTGTCGAGAAAGAGCAGTGGGATCGCAAGCCGGTCGACAAGGCTCGGTTCGAACATCCCGCAGAATCAGCGCTGTACCAAGCCATTGCGGAGCAACGGGAGAAAATGATATCGGCGATGACCGGCGGGGAGTATGGCCAAGCCCTAGACGCGCTGGTGCGACTGAAACCAGCGATCGACGCTTTCTTCACAGCCGTCATGGTGAATGCGGAAGATCCGATCATCCGGAGTAATCGGTTGTCGTTGCTGAAGGAAGTGGATGACTTCTTCAACTCATTCGCGGACTTTTCGCAGATTGTGGTACAAGGGAGTTAGACGGGATATGTAGCCATGGCACAACATCCCTCTATGGATGTCAAGACCACAGTGACCGGTGATGCAGAGGCACGCAAGGCGCTGGTTCGACGATTCGCCAGGCTGGTGTCTCTTGCTTTGATGATTATCTGCAACGCGATCGTACTGGTCGGATTCTGGGCCAGCGGGATCAATCTCGATGAATTGGCGGCGACCCCCGATGTCTTCAACTCCAAACAGGATATTTGTCTCCGGTTCGCCTGGCAGCCTGTCGAGGGAACAGCATCCCCAATACGCATCTGCTCGGAGTGGATCAATCTATCCGATCCGTCCGGCAAGACTCATCAGCTCCAACGGGAGATCAAATTTCGGGAAGGGCCGGACGGCGGGAAGTATTATGTTGATCAGGGGGAGCATGCCGACTATCGGTTGCTCATATTGGTGCTGGTTGTCGTGGCAGTGATTGCCTTAGGAGTGCTGGCGAAATGGTATTTGGTCAGCCGGTATCGGCTGCGTCTCGAATCCGCCGCCAGCCATGGGACGTCACTGGTCCATTGAATTGAACTGAAGTCGCCGCAAAGGAGAGGAAGCGTGGCAAAGAAATACGTGTACTACTTCGGTGACGGATCGGCCGAAGGAACTTCCAACATGAAGGAGCTCTTGGGTGGGAAGGGCGCCGGGCTTGCCGAAATGACGAATCTCGGCATCTCTGTTCCGCCGGGCTTCACAATTTCCACCGAAGCCTGTGTCGAATATTACAAGAATGGGAAACAGTATCCCCCCGGCATGTGGGACGCTGCGTTGAAATCGCTGAAGCGAGTCGAGCGGTCGATGGGCATGGGGTTCGGCGACCCTGAGCGTCCGCTGCTGGTATCGGTTCGGTCCGGTGCTCGAGCCTCCATGCCGGGCATGATGGACACCGTCCTGAATGTTGGTCTGACGACCAAGACGGTCGAGGGGCTGGCGGCAAAAACACGCAACGATCGGTTTGCCCAGGACAGCTATCGGCGCTTCGTGTCCATGTACGGCAGCATCGTGATGGGTGTGCCGCGCGAACATTTCGAAGCGATCCTCAAGCACAAGAAAACCGAGGTGGGCGTGACGCACGAAACCCATCTCGATGCGCGGCATCTCCGGGAATTGGTGTCCAGCTTTAAAGCGCTGATCAAGGAAGAAACGAAGAAAGAGTTCCCTGATGAGCCGCTCGAACAGCTTCGCTTGGCCGTCAACGCCGTCTTTTCCTCCTGGTTCGGGGCGCGAGCCGTCACCTATCGGCGCCTCTACGGGATTCCAGACTCCTGGGGTACGGCCATCAACGTGGTGGCGATGGTGTTCGGCAACATGGGGGAGACCAGCGGCACCGGGGTCGCGTTTACACGCGATCCAGCCACCGGCGATAAGAACTTTTTCGGCGAGTGTTTGATGAATGCGCAAGGCGAAGATGTCGTGGCCGGTATCAGGACCCCGCTTCCTGTGAGCGCGCTCGCGAAGAATGTGCCGGAGGCCTATAAGGAACTGGAGCACACCTACAAGAAGCTCGAAAGACATTACCGGGATATGCTCGATTTGGAATTCACGATCCAAGAGGGCAAGCTCTACATGTTGCAAACCAGAGTCGGTAAACGGACCGGAATTGCCGCTGTAAAGATCGCGGTCGACATGGTCAGAGAAGGCCTCATCTCGAAGCGGGAAGCGGTGCAGCGGATCGGGCCGGAGCAGTTGTCGCAATATCTCTATCCGATTTTTGACATGAATGAAGAGTCGAAGTCCAATCCACTCGGCAAGGGCCTCCCAGCTGGTCCCGGCGCAGCTGCCGGGAAGATTGCGCTTACTCCTGATCGTGCCGTGACGATGAAGGCGGCCGGAACGCGCGTGGTGTTGGTCAGACAGGAAACCAGCCCGGACGACATTCACGGGATGAATGCTGCGGCAGGGTTTTTGACGGCGCGTGGCGGAATGACGTCCCACGCGGCGGTGGTCGCCAGGCAAATGGGCAAGGTTTGTGTGGCCGGTTGTGAGTCGGTCGAAGTCCTGGATGCCCAGTCCGTTCGCATCGGGGCCAAAGTGTTCCGTGAGGGGGACTATCTGTCGATCAACGGCTCGACCGGCAATGTGTATGAGGGGGACCTGCCTGTCGTTGAATCTGAAATCATTCAAGTCATCCAGGGCAAGCTGGAGGCGAAGAAGTCCGACAAGTATCAGCGCTTCGCGATGATTCTGTCATGGGCCGATCGTGTGCGGAAGCTCCGCGTCCGCGCCAATGCGGACGTGCCGGATCAGGCGAACATCGCGCGAGGTTTCGGCGCGGAGGGGATTGGACTCTGCCGCACGGAGCACATGTTCTTTGCCGAGGATCGCATCCCGATCATGCAGAAGATGATTTTGGCGAGGACGAAAGAAGAGCGGGAAAAATTTCTCGACCAACTCCTGCCGCTACAGAAGCAGGATTTCATCGGACTCTATCGCGAAATGGCGGGCTATCCGGTCACCATTCGCCTGCTCGATCCTCCGTTGCACGAATTTCTGCCGAAGCGGGAAGACTTGATGGTGGAGATTGCGCAGTTGGAGCTGACCGGGCGTGATGGAGCAAAGCTTGAAGAAAAACGCCGGTTGCTGGCCCGTGTCGAGGAACTTCACGAGTTCAACCCCATGCTCGGGTTACGCGGGTGCCGGCTCGGGATTACGATGCCGGAGATTACCCGCATGCAGGCGCGGGCCATTATGGAGGCTGCCTGCGAGCTGGCCAAGGAAGGAAAGAAGATAGTCCCGGAGATCATGATTCCGTTAGTCGGGATGGTTTCGGAAATGAAAGCGCAGAAAGATCTGGTCCGCGAAGTAGCGCAGGAGACGATGAAGCGGTACAACGTGAAACTCTCCTATCTTGTGGGTACGATGATCGAACTGCCGCGTGCCGCGGTGACGGCTGATCGCATTGCGGCAGAGGCGGAGTTCTTTTCATTCGGGACCAACGATCTCACGCAGACCACGTTCGGCTTCTCACGCGACGATGCAGCGAAGTTCATCGATTTCTATCGCACTGCGAACATTCTTGAATCCGATCCCTTCGCGGTGCTCGATCGAGAGGGGGTAGGCGCCTTGATGCGGCAGGCCATCGATGGAGGCCGGAAGACACGCCCCGGGATCAAACTCGGCATCTGTGGTGAACACGGTGGCGATCCCAGTTCCGTGGAGTTCTGTCATGAACTTGGATTGGACTACGTGAGCTGTTCGCCCTATCGTGTCCCCATTGCGCGGCTTGCAGCGGCCCATGGGGCCTTGGCTGAAGCCGGATCGAGCGGCTCCCTCTCCACGGGCAAGGTGTCAGGATCTCGTGCGAAGACGAAGAAGGCAACGATGAAGACCACGAAGACGAAGTCGGCTCAGCGGCCTCGCAGCCGATCGCGCATTACGCGCAAGACACGGTGACTGCCACCACACCGCACTGCCACTTCATGACCCTGGCGCTTCGGCTTGCGGCGAAGGGCCGGGGTAAGACCAGCCCGAATCCCATGGTCGGCGCTCTCGTCGTCAAGAACGGCCGCATCGTGGGCCGCGGATACCATCACGGTCCAGGGCAACCTCACGCGGAAATTCTTGCGCTCAACGAAGCGGGGTCACGCGCCAAGGGCGCGACACTCTACGTCACGCTCGAACCCTGTTGCCACCTCTCCAAACGAACTCCACCCTGCGTGCCGGCAGTGGTTCAATCCGGCGTGCGCCAGGTGGTGGTGGCCATGACTGACCCCAATCCCATGGTCAAGGGACACGGGATTGCTGCCTTACGCCGGGTCGGGATCACGGTGACGACGGGGATCGCACAGGAGGAAGCGGCGCGGTTGAATCGCGCGTATCTCCACTGGGTGACGACCGGCCGTCCCTATGTGATCCTGAAAGCTGGAATGACATTGGATGGAAAGGTGGCGACGGCAAAGGGGGAATCTCGATGGATTACTGGTCCGCGCGCGCGACAAGAGGTGCATCGATTCCGAAGCCAGGTGGATGCCGTGGTCGTCGGGGTCGGTACCGTGCTCAAAGACAATCCGACGCTGACGGCGCGACTCTCCGATCGCCCACTCAAGCTCGCGCCGAGGCAACCGTTGCGTGTCGTGCTCGATAGCCGACTCAGGACACCCTCGACGGCGAAGGTCTGTGCCAAGCAGGACCGAGCCAAGACATTAATTGTGACCACAAGTCGTGCACCCCGGCCACGTCGGCGCCTTTTTGAGCAGACAGGGGTAGAGGTTGTGTCACTTTCGACGAAAAACGGACGTGTCTCGCTTCCGGCGCTGATGACGATGCTGGGCAAACGCGGAATCGCCTCTGTACTCATCGAGGGAGGCAGCACCGTCAATGCTGCGGCGTTATGGGAAAAATTGGTCAATCATGTTCTGCTCTATCTTGCGCCGACTCTTATGGGAGGGCAGGATGCCAAGGCTGTGATCGGCGACCGTAGCCCGAAGCGCTTGGCCGAGGCACTGCCGTTACGTCATGTCACGGTTCGCCGCATCGGCGAAGATTTCGTCGTGGAGGGGGATTTGTGACGCGCTGGCTTCTCTCAAGTGTCCTGGTTGTCATCCTTGCGGGTTGCACCGGTTTCGAAAGGGATGCAGCTGTTGTCGCGCCTTCTGCTGAGATGAAGACGCAGGTCTTCCGCTACCTGGATAGTACGGATGCAGACAAAGCAGCCGGAATTCTCAAGTCAATTCTCTCCGACCCACAGGCCACAATCGACCAGACAATCGGGATCATTCAAACCGGGCGGGACTATGCCCTGCAGCCGATCGGAACCATTCCCGAGGAGGAAATCGATGTGCAGGGGGAAACCTACGATTTGGCGATCTCCGTTCCCCTGACCTATCAGACAGC
>DATIQH010000521.1:0-2514 GCA_035471155.1 Nitrospiraceae bacterium
GAAGATGGCCGTATCAATGCCTCCAACCCCTGTTCCGAATATATGTTCCTCGATGATACCGCATGCAATCTGGCTTCGCTCAACCTCGCTCAATTTTTTTCGACGGACGCTGAATTCGAATTGGAGAACTTCCGCCACGCCGTGCGTCTCTGGACGATCGTGTTGGAGATCAGCGTCCTCATGGCGTCGTTTCCCAGCCGTTCCATCGCCGAGAAGAGCTATCAGTTCCGAACGTTGGGGCTCGGCTATGCCAACTTAGGCACTGTGCTGATGCGGCAAGGTATCCCTTACGATTCTCCCAAAGCGCTGGCCATCTGCGGCGCGTTGACCGCCGTCATGACGGGCGAGGCCTATGGCACATCAGCTGAAATGGCCGCAGAACTGTGGCCATTCCCAGGCTATGCCAAAAACCGCGAAGCCATGTTGCGCGTCGTTCGTAATCACCGGCGCGCCTCGTACAATACCGCTCCAGAAGAATATGAAGGTTTGACGATTGCGCCGATAGGGATTCAACCGGAGCATTGCCCTCCAGACTTACTCGTGGCGGCGCGTCGTGCATGGGACCGTGCCCTCGAATTGGGAACGGCTTACGGATATCGCAATGCGCAAGTCACGGTGATCGCTCCTACCGGCACGATCGGGCTCGTGATGGATTGCGATACAACGGGCATTGAGCCGGATTTCGCGCTTGTCAAATTTAAGAAACTGGCTGGTGGAGGCTATTTCAAGATCATCAATCAAAGTATCCCTGCTGCCCTCAGAGCATTGGGCTATACCGAATCTCAGATTCAAGACATCGTGAACTATTGTGTTGGACGGCAAACCTTGCAGACTGCGCCCTTCATTAACCATGAGACTCTGAGACAAAAGGGATTCGACGATGCTGCGCTTGCGCGAATGGAAGGCGGTTTAGCCCAGGCGTTCGAAATTCAATTTGCTTTCAATAAGTATGCGCTGGGTGATGATTTTTGCCGGGAGAAATTGGGATTGACCGACGCGCAATTGAAGGAGTCCAACTTCAATATGCTGAAAGCGCTGGGATTTACGCAAGAAGAAATCGCTGCCGCCAATGATTATTGCTGCGGCACCATGACGGTAGAAGGCTCTCCACATCTTAAAATCGAGCACCTTCCGATCTTCGATTGCGCCAACCGGTGCGGCCGGATCGGCCAGCGATATATCGCCGTCGACGCGCATATTCGCATGATGGCCGCGGCCCAACCGTTCATCAGCGGCGCCATCAGCAAAACGATCAACATGCCGGCCGATGCGACGCTGGAAGGGGTGAAGTCGGCGTATTTGTTTGCCTGGAAGAGCATGGTCAAGGCGGTGGCTCTGTATCGCGATGGTTCGAAGCTGAGCCAGCCATTATCAGCGTCAACGGATAGCGGCAAGGCCGTCGAAGCCTCGCCTGACATCATGGCGATTGCGGAAAAGGTTACAGAGCGAGTGTTGGTGCGATATCTGGCAAAGCGCCGGCCGCTTCCCGCCAGACGCAATGGATACACGCAGAAAGCCGTCGTCGGGGGACACAAGCTCTATTTACGCACGGGTGAGTATGAGGACGGCACATGCGGAGAAATCTTCCTCGATATGCACAAAGAAGGAGCTGCATTCCGCAGCCTCATGAACTGTTTTGCCATTGCCATTTCGCTGGGTCTCCAACATGGCGTTCCGCTGGAGGAGTTCGTCGAAGCGTTCGTGTTTACCCGTTTCGAGCCGAATGGTCCGGTCAAACTGAATGATCGGATCAAAATGTCGACATCGATCATCGACTATATCTTCCGGGAGCTTGCCGTGACCTATCTTGACCGCTATGACTTGGCACAGGTTCAGGAAGAGGATCTTCGAATGGATTCCGTCAAGATGGACGAGCAAGATCCTGAGTGTGTCGAGGAGGAGGCCACGCCCGAAACGCTGGCTTCATCCTCAATCAGCACGGAATTGTTTCCTGCACGACGTGGGGCTATCCCGCGTCATAGAGGCAACGGCCTCGGAAATGGAAATGGGAATGTCGCCCATACCGTCGAGCTCAAACGAGAAACGGTGACCTTGACTGCCATCCAAATGGCGCGTCAAAAGGGCTATGAGGGAGATCCCTGCTCTGAGTGTAAGCAGTTCACCATGGTGCGAAACGGGACCTGTCTCAAGTGTGACACGTGCGGTACCACCAGTGGTTGCTCCTAAGCACAGAAACTCTCAATGAGTACGGGGCTTCGCGGGCAAAGGGATTGCGACCTCAAGGAGTCGATACGGAGCATGCAGATGATGCTGACGTTTGAATCCAGCTCGGATGATCCATATCATCATGTGTCCCACGCCACGGAGTAACTCCTATGCCCACAACGACGCAATTGGTCATTAGCGGAAAAAGCAAGCCAGGCGTTTTGGCTCAAGTGGCCCAGGTTCTCGGTGAGGCGGAGGTCAACATTAAGGCCTTTTCTGCTCCAGAAGTCACTGGAACAGGGAAGCTGAGACTGTTGGTCGGAGATCTAGAAGGGGCTCGCGTAGCGC
>DATIQH010000522.1:0-3198 GCA_035471155.1 Nitrospiraceae bacterium
CGTGTACCCGTGGCTTGCGCCGCTATTCCAATGACCGCGACAGCCACAGCCGCCGCCACGCAGCATTGACAGAGAACCGAGGCGAAAATGGCCTGTCTTAACCAATAATCTGAGCCCTTCCCCCTTCCTCGGATCATGATACCGCCGGAACGGATCGAGGCACTGTCCGATCACTCGTACAGAGGGGCCATGCGAAGAAATTTTCGCATCTCCCAGAACGACGGATGAGGCTCGTTTAATTGAGGATCCTTCAAGTCGATTTGAACATTGTAAAGAGGAGTTTCCCCGGTTCCCACTAGGGTAACCTGATACCAACAATCGTACTTTTGCCCCCAGCGATCCAGATATCGTAACCGGATGTAGCCATTGTTAATGGGCTTTGCACGGACCGGTGCGTCCGGGCCCAATACGATAGACGCCACGTGCTTCTGATACCGTGGACCACCCGGATAGACTTTCTTCACAGCGAAACTACCTTCCCATCCACCCATGTGCAGAAGACAGTCGAACGCCACACCTCCGCCCACGTTCTCGAGTTCCGGAAAAATAGTGAGGACATTCCCTGAGCTCATCGCAGACATGTTGGTGATGCGAAGGTCGGGCTGCTCCGCGTGGAACTCCTTCCGCATTCGAGTCACAAACGCATACGAATAAAACGCAGCAATAGCCCCAACAATGAGGAAAACAATCAAGCCGAGCAGCCACAACCAATCCATGGTCAGCGATAAGTTCCAGTTCGCGTTTCAGGCTGAAGCTGAAATGGAGAGAGGCTACGTTCTACCGTGACAAGTGTCAACCGGCAGAAGCTTCTTGGAATCTCTGTCATGAGCCAAGGAGATCTCAAGTTCCGTGTCTCTCACCGAGGTACGATATTGAGCAAGGCCTTTGAAGCAGCAGACATCTTGTGAGACAGTAAAAGACCCCTGTTGATCTCGTCGACCAACTTGTTAGATAATTATTGGTTGGATAACGTCATTAGGCAATGGAGGTGGGTATTATGACGAAGGCGCAAGCTGCTGCATTACGCGAGAAGTGGGCAGATGGAGATAATCCACCTTGCAGGCATCTGCACCTGGAATTGGAGCACGACAACGACGATTATTTAACGGACAACTATCACTGTACCGCCTGCGGTGAATTGGTTGCCGCCAACACCCGCGACCCCTTCCAAGTCATCTGATCCTGGTCAATCCATCATCCCTATGTCTTCACGATCAGGAATCTGGACTCACTGAGTGAAAACATCATCTAGGCGCACAGCGCCTCTGAGCGTGTTCGCAAATGCCGGACAGGCTCCTGGCCATGCACAGAACCCTCCTGAGAACATTCCGTGACAGTAGCTGCGGCCTATCGCCGCAGGAAGGCGATCCACCGCCACAGGTTCAACAGACTCGCCAGGGAAGCCGCCACATAGGTCAGCGCAGCCGCGGTGAGGATGCGGCGGGCCCCCTGTTCGTCTTCAGGCGACAGATAGTTTCTTTGCCGAAGCAGCGGCAATGCGCGCCTGAAGCTGGCGTCCCACTCGACTGGAAGCGTGACAAGGTGCACAAGCGTAGAGATCCCCATCGTTGCCATCCCGGCAACCAGGACAAACACGCCTGCCAGAGGGGTTTGAGCTAATACCGCCGCGATGGGAATGCCCATCATCACTATCCCTCCGAGCTTTTCAGCCCCCTGCGCGACTCGCACAAGCCGCGTGCGCTCCGCAAGGGGCTGATAGCCAATCTGGTCTTGAACGGCATGCCCAACCTCGTGAGCGGCTACGGTAACAGCGGTGAGGGATCTCTCTGTGAATTTATCAGGCGTCAGGCGGACCGTTTTGGTCGCAGGATCGTAATGGTCGCCCTTCTCAGTCATCTCCACCTTGACATGTTTCATGTCGAGTCGATCAAGTAGGTGCCGCGCTAACTCCGCCCCAGTTCCCGGATAGTCAGGACGGGACGCGCTATGCTGAGCAAACACCCGCCTGGTCCATAGTTGTGGACCAAAAATGACAATACCGGCAATGATCAACAGCAGAGCTATACGCACCTTCTACTCCCACCACCTCGACCCCACTTGTCAGACGAGGTACTCGATCAAAGCCATCGAAACACACGTCTGTGGAGTCAATCCCTTTTTACACTCACGTTAACACAATAGATGGGGACAACGGGGACGACTTTGCGCGCGACAAACCCTTGCCCCAAAGCGAACGCTCCACACAGCTGCTGAAATAACACACCCTCATTGCGCGCCCACCCTCTCTATTTGCCTAGGTAACAGCTCTTTGCCTCATTTGGTAGCTAGCGCGATTCGGTCGTCTATGCTATAGACCGCATCAAATCTCGGTAGACAACCCCTGAGAGACACCAGCACGATGCCGACTTCCATTGATGTGATCTTCATCGTTTTCTCCACTCTCGTCATCCTGAGCATTTTGACGATCAAGCTCTCGAATCGATTTGGCATTCCCTCACTGGTCTTGTTCCTCGCCATTGGCATGTTGGCGGGATCCGACGGTCTCGGCGGCATCACGTTCGACAATCCGTCTCTGGTGCGGTCGCTGGGGATCACGGCGCTCGTCTTGATTCTGTTTTCTGGTGGATTGGACACGGAGTGGTCGGCGGTGCGTCCCATCGTGTGGCAGGGGCTGTCGCTCTCGACCATCGGGGTTCTAGTCACCGCGCTGCTCATCGGGATGTTTGTCGCCTGGGTCCAGGGATTTTCTTTCTTGGAAGGTCTCTTGCTCGGCGCCATTGTGTCGTCCACCGATGCCGCAGCCGTCTTCATGGTGCTACGGGCCCGAAAAACCAAGATCCCCCGTCGACTGATCCAGTTGCTCGAATTTGAATCCGGCAGCAACGATCCAATGGCCGTCGTGCTGACGATCGCGCTGATTCGACTGTTGACGGAACCCTCGACCTCTTTTGAGGAGCTTATCCTGTTCTTTGTGATGCAAATGGGCGTGGGAGCGGCGATAGGCATTGCGATGGGCGAGATCATGCGGCGATTGTTCAATGCGCTCGACTTGGAGTTGGAGGGCATTTATCCGGTGCTGTCGGTCGCGCTGGCGCTGCTGACCTACGGCCTGACCGACTATCTGGACGGGAGTGGCTTTCTTGCCGTCTACCTGGCGGGGCTCGTCATGCAGCGAAAACCCTTTACTCACCAGCAGAGCGTCTTACGTTTTCACGACGGGCTGGCCTGGCTGATGCA
>DATIQH010000523.1:0-3701 GCA_035471155.1 Nitrospiraceae bacterium
CAACGGCTCGCTCGTAGGACTGCTCGGCCTCGTCAAGCCTATTCAGCCCGGTGTAGATCACGCCCAGATTCATATGCGCTTCGGCATATTCTGGACGGTACCGCACAACCTCGAGCAATTCCCGCTCCGCCTCCACAGGCCGACCTTGGCTCCGATGAATAAATGCAAGGTTATAGTGCGCGGCCACAAACGAAGGCTTCGCCGCGATAGCCCGGCTGTACGAATCGGCAGCTTCCACGAGCACATTATTCTTTTCCGCTATCCGCCCGGCAAGATACCAGGCATCGGCATACTTGGGATCGAGCTTGAGCAATCGCCCCACCGTCTCTCGCGCCATGCGACTGTCTCCCTGCGCTTCATACAGCAACGCGAGACTGTAGAGGGCGTCGCGGTGGTTCGGATGGGCGGCCAGCAAGGTTTGATAGGCATGGATGGCCGAGACGGAATCACGACGCTGCTCGTACAGCTTAGCTAAGGAAAAATGGGAATCGGCATGGCGTGGATCGATTTCAATCGCCCGCTTGAGCGCCTGCTCCGCTTCAGCCGATTTTCCCTGAATCCGATAGACCTTGGCCAGATCGTTCAAGGCATCGGGATAGGCTGGCTTCAGCTTGAGCGCCTGGATGAAGGCATCGATAGCCTGCACCGGCTTTCTCTCTTTGAAATAGACCATGCCCAACAGATGGTGCGCTTCGGCTGAAAAAGGATTCAACTCGATGGCTTTTCTCACAGCCTCGGATGCCGCGGCAAGATCGCCTTTTTTCAGCAGCGCAGCGCCTCGCTCGTATTGCTGCTGCGCAGCATCCGATTGCTCAACTGCTGTCGCGACCGAGGCAAGAGGAGCAAGCACAGCCTGACACAGGGCGAGCAGCACGATGGCGCTATACCGAAGAAGGCGATTCATAATCAGCCACCCTGTCTGTCTTGTTTGTTTGTTTGGTTCATTTGATTTGTCTGGTCCATTTGATTAGTTCCGCCCACCAAAATCCAGACAGACCAGACAGACCAAATGAATTGACAGCACCTACGAGCGCTGTCGATTCGAACCAGTGAGCGCCTGCTTAAACACCGTGCGGAGGCCGAAGTAGGCAACGGAATCTTTGAGGTTGGAATAAAGCCGCTTGAAGGTTCCCATATCTGGGTTCGTCACATATTCCATCGTGAGAGCGATTCGTTCTTCCCCCTCGCCAAGAGGAGTCACCGCATGCCAGAGCTTATCTCCATTGAAGATGACGAGATCGCCCGGTTGGGTGATCAGTTCAAGATGCTTGGGCTGTTTCACAGGGTCATCCTTGAACAACTCACAGACCAGTTTGCATTGCGTCGACTTATCGACGAGCCCCATCAGAATGGTATAGCGAGCCCCCTTGTAGTAGGACGTATCGTAGTGAAATCCGATATGGTCCCCCGGCTCCGTATAGTAGTAGAGCGCGCAGGAATGAGGGTCGTTCTCCGGGCAGAGACTCAGCTTGGCCCTGGTCAGGCGGCTCAAGAACTCGATGAAGGCCGCCGATCGGTACAAGTCGAGAAACCGCGGGGCCTTCTCTATCACCGTGTAGTAGCTCACACTCCCGCCCTTTTTGTGGCCGGGAATGAAGTTGCGATTCAGCAGGCTCTTCACCCCCTGCGCCTGAGGAACGAGATGCTCTTCCACGATCGACCGAGAGAGAAACTGTGGGATGAACAGGAATTCGTTCTGATCCCAATAGTCATGCGAGACTCGATCGAGATCCAGCCGCTTGACCGCTTCCTCAACTGCGTCAACGAAAGAGCCGACCATTGTCTGATTCATACCATCACCTTTATCGCTTTCACTGTGGAACACTGAACACCGGAGCCTTCACCACTTCCACACCATCCGGCAACTTCAGATTGAAAAGCGCCTCGCCGAGACCAGTGTTAGGTTGAAGCGATGAAAATTCAAACCGCGCGACATTGCCGCTGACTTCATAGAGAGAGATCGTGCGAATAAAATAGGTCTTCGGAAACACTTCGAGCACGATCCGTTGCAACGATCTCCCCGCTTCGCCTTCATGCTGCTTCGGCAAGAGAGTGAGTAACCGGATTCCTCCCACGCCACGCCCCTTCCCAGGCGTCGGCTCAATGTCGAACGACTCATCCAACTTGGCCGCCCCCAGCAACAGTTCCAACGGAGCCTTGGAAGCCGCCATTTGTGTGAGCTTCCCGACCAGCACTTGTTTGTGCTCCGGCACATACACTTTGACATCGTCCCGATTGACGTAGATATCTTCAACCGAAGGGTCGAGATAGTTCCACCGTAACCGGCCTGGCTTTTTGATATAAACCTTCCCCGATGACGCGATGGATCGCTCGAATCCCTCGATCGTCGTCTGCTGCGTAAAGTCCGCCTGAAGATCTTTTGTTTTCTCATACCGCATCTGAAGCTGCTTGACCACCTCCCGCACTTCCGTCAAGGCATTCTCATCAAACTCTTCAGCAACGGCAAGAGCCGGCAATGAGAAGGAAATCGATGCACAAATGATTACGCTTGCTACAAAACATCTCCACTCTGATTTCTCTATCATATCAATCGCGAGGGAGGAGGGTGGAGGGTTACTGCCACTGCGCGCATCGAACGAGCACTGTTTTATCGTGCGCGTTCTGCGAGCACAGGAGTGACTCTCCACCCCCCTCACACCCCTTCCTCGGCCCCCACCGGCCCTCGCCGCCCCACAACCTCTCTCCGTCCATCGCGACCAGCCGCGCCCACAATGCCATCAGCCTCCATTTGCTCGATCATCCGAGCCGCCCGGGGGTAGCCCACGCGCAGGCGGCGCTGGATCAGCGATGCAGAGGCTGAACCGGTAGACAGAACCAGCTCTTTGGCTTGCTCATAGACTTCTCCCAACCCCTCTTCCTCTTTCGCCCCTTCCTGTTTCAGCGCAATCTGCAGCTCCTGATTATACGAAGGCTTGGCTTGATCCTTTACGAACTCGACGACACGGCGAACATCGTCATCCGACACAAACGACCCGTGCAGCCGCATGACACGTCCGGTCCCCGACGCCATATAGAGCATATCCCCGCGGCCGAGGAGCGCTTCCGCGCCGTTGGCGTCCAGGATGGTGCGCGAATCGGTTTTTGACGACACTTGGAAGGCAATGCGGGCCGGAAAGTTCGCCTTGATCAAACCGGTCAGCACATCGACCGACGGGCGCTGCGTCGCCAGCACGAGATGGATACCCGATGCACGGGCCATCTGCGCCAAGCGCGCAATCTTGTCTTCTACTTCCTTCGGCGCCACCATCATCAAATCTGCCAATTCATCGATCATCACCACGATATAGGGCAAGGGCTCCGGCTGAGTCGGCGGAGACGTGAACGATCCGGGGCTGCCATCAGGAAGCGTTGTCTCTCCGGCAGAGAGACGCTCTTCTTCAGACAGAAACTGGATGGGCAACTCCGGCTGGTCTAACTTGGCCGCCGAATCTGCCTCCAGCACACCCTGTTTCCCGGCGACTTTTCGATTGTACGTATCGATGTTTCGCACTCCTGCCTCAGCGAGCAATTTGTAGCGCCGCTCCATTTCAGCCACCACCCACCCGAGCCCCCGCGCCGCCGACTTGGGATCGGTGATGACCGGCCGTAACAGGTGTGGAATGCCGTCGTACGTTTGAAATTCGAGCATCTTGTGGTCGATCAAGAGCAACTTGACCTCATCGGGTCGCGCCGAAAACAGC
>DATIQH010000524.1:0-2441 GCA_035471155.1 Nitrospiraceae bacterium
GGCGGCAATGTCACGATCGATCCACAGTTCGTGGTCCTCCAGAATAGTCAGATTAGGGCCAACGCCTTTGCCGGCTCAGGTGGGGCTATCGATATCATCGCGACATCTGCCTTCATCGCGGATCCTGTCAGTATCGTTGACGCATCGTCCACACTCGGTATCGGCGGAACCGTCAATATCCAATCGCCGCTGCAGAACGTTGGCGGAGAACTGACGGCGTTGTCCCAGGAATTCTCCAGCGCGGCCGCTCTGCTGGCCCAACAGTGCGCGGCTCGGGTTGCGGACGGCAAGTTCAGTACCTTCGTGGTTGCAGCCCGTGAAGGCCTGCCGGTGGAGCCTGGTGGATTCTTAGCCAGTCCATCGTTGACGGCCGACTTGCTTGGATCACGCCTCTCTGAACCGGAGCCACAAACTCAACTCTTGGCAGTCACGAGTATTTTCCAAAAGTACGATGCCAGGCCCATCCAATTGGCGAAGTTTGGGGACACATGTCGCTAGCAGGCTCCGGAAAAACCCGGTCTGTCTAGTTATCTGGTTGATCTGGTTAACCAAATAAACCAGACAAACCAAACAAAGCGAGTAAACGAGAAGTAAACGAGATAGGTGGCATTCTCGATGAACCGATGCGCGGGCCTGGTTGTTGCGACATTGGTTCTGTTGGCCATCTGGATTCTATCTGACGAAGTGTCGGCGCAGATCACCCCCCCGCCGCCGCCGATGATGCCTAATCCCACACCGCTGCCCAAGGAACTCCCGAAGCCTGAGCCGCCCCTGCCCAGTATCCTGCCTCCCGCTCCCGTTCCAGAACGGCGCGGGCCTATTGCCACGGTGAAAGTATTTGTCCGGGAGATCCGGATCCTGGGGAGCACGATCTTCACGCCGCAAGAGTTGGCCGAGGTCACAGATCCTTATCTCAATCGGGAAATCACGTCGGAGGACATCGAATCGCTGCGCCTGGGCATGACGTTGCTGTACGTGAGACGTGGCTACAGCACGTCCGGCACGCTGGTGCCGGATCAGGCGATCGTGGATGGACTGCTTACGCTTCAAGTTATTGAAGGGACGTTGAGCCGGATTAACGTGGAGGGCAATTATTGGTTCAGGTCAGGCTTTTTCACCAGCCGGCTCCTGCGTGACGCCGGTCCACCAGTGAACGTGAATGCGCTTCAAGAAAGATTGCGGCTTTTTCAAACCGACCCGCGCATCGAGCGGATCAACGCAGAACTGAAACCAGGCGAAACCCGCGGAGAAAGTGTGTTGAACGTCCGGGTGGCCGAGCGCAGGCCGATCAAGGGCTGGGTTGAATATAACAACTTCGCGGCACCGGGGGTTGGTTCCAATCGTCTGATGGGAACCATCGTGGATGAAAACCTGTTCGGATTCGGGGACAGGGTCAGCGTCCAATATGGTCAATCGTTTGGCACCGATGTGAATGCGCATGGCAGCGGGATCAATCCGAACTTGAACGTGCATTACGCCATCCCGTTCACCCCCTACGACACGACCTTTGCCGTCGACTACCGGCGGACTGATTTCACGGTTATTGACAGCAATGTCAAGGCGCTGGACATCAACGGCAAGTTCGAATCGCTTGGGTTTACCCTCCGCCAACCAGTCTTCCGCACGCCGTCTCAGGAATTTGCCTTGGCGTTGACCGGCCAGTCGCAATCGTTCAGGACGTCGTTAGGTGGAAACCCGTTTGAATTCCAGCTTGGATCCACCAACGGACTATCCCAAGTATCGGCGCTGCGCTTCGCGCAGGAGTACGTGCATCGGACGCAGGACCAGGTCATTTCGGCCCTGTCTCGGATGAGCTTCGGCCTCCCTGTTCTTGGGGCAGTCGTCAACAGCGGGACTGATCAGGCCACCGGAGAATTTTTTTCCTGGTTGGGCCAGACGCAATTGGTCAGGCGGTTGAACCCTACGCGCGTTACCCTGTTGGCGCGAGCCGACCTGCAGCTGGCGAGCAAGCACCTGTTCCTTATCGAACAGATGGCCGTCGGAGGGCGGTACAGCGTGAGAGGCTATCGGGAGTTCACGCAGCTTGGGGACAATGCCTTTCTGGGATCTCTCGAGACTCGTATTCCTGTGTACACATCGGCGATCGGTGAGGAACTTCTTTATCTGGTACCATTTTTCGATTATGGCCGGGCATGGAACAGCAATGTAGTCAATCTTGAAGTCACCCCTTCCCCGGAGTGGTTGGCGAGCGTGGGAGTTGGAACGATCTGGAATTTCTGGCGGGGGAGCCGATTTGAGTTGTACTGGGGGAAGCGTCTGAATCCTCCTACCCAGGCGCAACACACTAACCTGCAGGATTATGGTGTGCATGTGCAGTTGGTGGTCGAGGCCTTTTAACAGGATGCTGAAAAAGGGGGCGGGGCGGCTGGGACGATCCCCGTGCTCGCGCAACGCGCGGCCTCAGAAGGCCCTCGTTGGAC
>DATIQH010000525.1:0-5916 GCA_035471155.1 Nitrospiraceae bacterium
ATGAAACAGGCTCTGTCCGTGGTTCTTGGGATCGCGCTGTTGGCCGGGCTGTTCGGCTGCGGGGGTCCCGAAGAGCAGAAAGCCAAATATCGTTTGCGCGCACAAGAGTACTTTCAGCAGGGCAATTTCTCCAAAGCCCGTGTGGCGCTTCGGAATGTGCTGAAAATCGACCCCAAAGACGTTGAGGCTACGTTTCTCTATGCGCAGGTGGAGGAAAAGGAGCGTAATTGGCGCAACGCCGTGGCAGGGTATCAACAGGTCGTGGAATTGAGCCCGGATCACGATCGCGCGCTCGTCAAACTGGCCAAGTATTATCTGGAAGCGCGCGCAATGGAAGAAGCGACGCAGATTACGAATCGGATCCTGGCGAAGACGCCGGGACATGTTCAAGCGCAGGCATTGCAGATTGCCGTGATGGCGGTGTCAGGCCGGCTGAACGAGGCCATCGGTCAAGCCGAGCGGTTGATCGCTACGGCGCCTACTGATACCGATGCGGTGCTGCTCATCGCATCCTTGTACGCTGCCGATCAGCGTGGAGAGGAAGCGGTGCCTCTGCTCCGTCAAGCCTTGAAGGCCAAGCCGGGCGATATCGAGATCCTCGATGCCCTGGCAATAACTCTGATCAAGCAAGGCCACATGGATGAAGCGGGATCCGCCCTGCAACAGATCATTGCGCTGGAGCCGACGGTATGGAATCACCGGCTGCGGCATGCGGCGCTCTACGATCAGCAGCAGCAATACGACAAGGCAGAGGCGGTGATCAAGGAAGCGATCCGGCTCGATCCTGAGAATGAAACGCATCGATTGGCGCTGGTCGAATATGTGGCCAGGCGGCGAGGGATTGAGCAGACGGAAAAGGCTTTGCAGGAGGCCCGCAAAGACCTCCCACGCTCAGCCAAGATATGGTTTGCGGTTGGGAGTCTCTATGAGTCGACACAGCGCGTCGACAAGGCTCGCGAGACCTATCGCGCAATTCAGGATGAATATCAGAAAAAGCCTGAAGGGCTTGAGGCGCAAGTCAAGATTGCCGGCCTCGATTGGGTTGCAGGCAAGGCCGGCGATGCAGAGCGCCTGATTCAAGAGGTGCTGAAGGAAAATCCTCGATCGACAGAGGCGTTGTTTTTGCGCGGGAAGATCGCATTGCAACGCGGAAACGGAAAAGATGCGACGCAGGATTTCCGATCCGTGCTGAAAGATCAGCCTGATTTGGCCGATGCGCACGTCCTGCTCGCGCGAGCCTATCTGATGACGGGTGAGGTGGGGCTTGCGCGTGAGAGTTTAGACAGAGCGCTCAGCTTGAAGCCGACGTTGATAGAGGCTCAGGTGATGCTGGCAGGTCTCGATGCGTCCGTCGGTCATATCAAAGAAGCGCGGAACCGGTTAGATCCGCTCATTGCCCATGACCCAGGCAATCTGGTGCTCCTGGGTATGATGTTCCAGCTTCAGACTCAGGAAAAAGACTGGGGACAGAGCCAGCAAACGTTGACGAGGCTGCGGACCGCCGGCGCGGACCAGGCTGCTACGGATATGGCGGAAGGGCATCTGGCTTTAGCCCAACAGCAATGGGAGAAAGCGGAAGCTTCCTATGCGCGCGCGGCCGAGCAACGCCCTCTGGCGCCGGAACCGCTCTTGGCGCTGGTGCAGCTTGGAGCGAAGCGCGGCCAAGTGGCTCAAGCCCAATCCAGGCTTGAAGCTGTGTTGGCCGCCCACCCCGATCATCCCTACGCAGACGGTTTTCTCGGAGAGTTACTATTGATCCGTGGCGACGCGGCCGCGGCGATTCTGCATTTCGAAACCGCGGTGCGCCTCAATCCCAACTGGAGTACTCCCAAGGTTCATCTGGCACGATATTACTACAGCAAGAAACAGGCGGCTGAGGGGGACGAGGTTCTTGTGAAGGGACTCCAAGCGAGTCCGGACAATGAACAGATGCGGTTGCTGCTCGCGGTGAGTCTCAGTGCGCAACGCCGGTTCGACGAGGCCATCGGCCACTACGATGCGGTTTTGAAAACGAATCCGAAGTCGATGTTGGCGGCGAACAATCTGGCCGCTACGCTGGTCGATCACAAAAGTGACTCGCAGAGCCTTGAGCGTGCTCTGGCACTGAGCCGGGGATTTGAATCCCAGACCCCGAATCCGTATCTGCTCGATACCTTGGGGTGGGCCCATTATAAATTGGGCCACGGAAATGATGCTGTGAGATTGCTCAAGCAAGCGACGGCCCTGGCGCCTGACCATCCGGTGTTGAACTATCACCTGGGGGCTGCCTATTCGAAGGCGGGTCAGCCAGGCGACGCGCGGGTGCATTTGAAGAAGGCCGTGGCTTCCGTGACACCGTTCGACGGGTTAGACGATGCCAAGGCGCTCTTGGCGGAGGTCGCAGGATGAGGTCGTTTCAACGAGCCGGATTGATTCGAGGTCTTGTCTGTGCGGCGATCGCACTGGGAGGGAGTGGCCTTGTGGCCTGTGCTGCGAACACCGTGGCGTCAGAAACCGTTGTCCCCGATACGGGTTACCTGCTTGGTCCGGAAGATGTGCTGAAAATCTCGGTCTGGAGAGACGAGCACCTCACGCAGGAAACGGTGGTCCGTCCAGACGGAATGATTACATTCCCTCTCGTCGGAGAGGTCACGGCAGCGGGACGGACGACGGAAGACCTCCGCAGCGAGATCGCGAAGCGGCTGGTCAAGTTTATCCCGACTCCCAATGTGACGGTCACGGTGCTCAAAGTGCTCAGTTACCGCATTTATGTACTTGGGCGTGTGAACAAACCTGGAGAATATATGGTGGGCCACCAGACCGATGTGTTGCAAGCGTTGAGCCTGGCGGGGGGCCTCACTCCCTACGCGTCCGAGAACGACATCAAGATTATGCGCCGTGGCGGAGTTGATCAGCAGATGTTCCGTTTCAGATACGGGGATATGCGACAGGGAAAAGATCTGAAGCAGAACATGTTGTTACAACGTGGCGACGTGGTGATGGTGCCGTGACCGAATGGGACTACCGTATGCCGCTCTGGATCGTTCGCGTATGGGAGCCCGGCTGCGATTTCGCATGCTGGTCGGATTGTGTGGCGTGATGATGCTGGTATCGGGCAACTTGAGAAAAGAAGCCGGCGCGGCTGAATGGTCGGCAGAGCCGTCATTGAGTGTGAAGGGTGAGTACAACAGTAATTTGCTCTTGTTTAACGGCAACAATGAAGTGTGGGGGGATTGGACCATCCCTGCGTTGAAATTCAAGGGCTCTACCGAATCGTTGGCAGTGGAAGGGAATGTCAGAAGCGAGTTTGTCCACTACTACGGCAGCCAGAATCGAAGCTTGACGAATCTGTATTTCCCCTTGCGGGCGTCCTACCGATGGGATCGCCATACGCTCGGGTTCGAGGGCGGCTTTACGCGCGATAACACCCTGCGGAGTGAGTTGCAGCAGACCGGTCTCGTATTGGCTTTTACGCAACGCAGCTTATGGACGGCTCGCCCGACCTGGACCGTCGGGCTGACGGAGCGTCTGAATTGGCAGCTCGGGTATCAGTTCACAGATGCGACATATGAAAACGGATTGAACGTGGGGTTGGTGAATTACCAGGTGCAGGGAGGATCGTCTTCGATGTCCTATCAGCCAACCGAACGGGATCAGGTGCAGTTCACCGGGGAGTATGTGAGGTTCGAAACACCTGCGATTCAGCAACATTGGACGTACTATGGGATCGGGGCTTCCGTCTCCCACTCGTTTACCGAATCACTGACGGGTTCAGTGTCGAGCGGCGCGCGATTCATCACATCGACGCAGGACATTCCCGGAGGTTCTCTCACCGATCAACAGAATGTCTGGGTCTATAGCGGCAGGCTCAAGCAGGTGTTCGACCGCGCGACCATGACGGTGGAAGGCAGTCGTGAAGTCAATCCAAGCGGCTTCGGTTTCTTGCTGCAGACCGACCGCGTCGGAGGCAGCCTGTCGCACAATCTAACCGAGACTGTGACCCTTTCGGTCGAGGGAGCGACCTATTTTGTGACCCCTCTCGCATCGTCAGCGAGTCGAACATTTCCGCAGACGCGATTTACAAGTGTGAGCCCGAAAATCTCTTGGACATTTGCCGAATGGTGGTCGCTCGGTGTGAGCTACAGTTATGCAGAACGCGCCGTGGGCGCGTTGGACGAATGGAATTTCGCCAATTCGACGTTTGTGATGCTGACATATGGAGGACCGAAGTGGTCGGTGTCTCGATGACCGGCGGGCGCGCCTCACAGGCTGGAGGAACCATGGACGCTCCCGCGAAAGACCTGCACGACTATCTGGCTCTGCTGCGGCGGCGCAAGACCCTGATTCTCATAGTCGCCGCGTCGCTTCTGGCGGCCAGCGCCGCTTTGGCATTTCTCCTGCCGGCGGTATATCGTTCCACGGCGACCATTCTCATCGAGGAACAGGAAATCCCGCCCGATCTTGTCCGCTCGGCCATTGCGACCTATGCCGATCAGCGGATCGAGACGATCAAGCAACAAGTATTGAGCCGATCGACATTGTGGAAGATCGTCGAGCAGTACGACCTCTACATGGGCCTTCGCAAGCGGAATCCGCCGGAAGAAATTTTGGCCCGTTTCATCGAGGATATCCAAATCGACGTCATGAACGTGAAGGTCATCGACAAGCGCACCCAGAATCCCACGCAGGCCACCATCGCCTTTACGCTTGCCTATGACGGTGAAAGCGCAGAGTTGGCGCAGAAGGTCGCGAACGAACTGACGAGCTTGTTTTTGGGCGAAAACCTCAAGACCCGTGAGCGGCATGCTCAGGAAACCACGGCGTTTTTGAAGCGAGAATCTGAAAGTCTGTCGCATCACATTCAGGAGCTGGAACAAAAACTTTCCGGGGTCAAACAGCGAGCAGAGGGCGCGTTGCCGGAATTGGTTCAGTTGAACATGCAGCTCTTGAGTCAGGTCCAGCGGGAAATCATCGAGAGCGACCGCGAGATCAGAAGCTTGAAAGAACGGAAGACCTACCTGGAGGGAGAATTGGCCACGTTGAAGCCGCATACGCCGATCATCAGCGCGAGCGGTGAACGTTTGCTGGACACGAACGAGCGGTTGAAGGCGCTGCGCGCTCAATATGCCAGCGCGTCGGGATACCTGGCCCCCGATCACCCCGATATCATCAAGCTGAAACAGGAACTGTCATCGCTTGGAAAGGAAGCGGGTGGGGCAAGCGCGATCGATGGGCGGGAAGAGTTGTCGAAGCGGCTGCTGGCAGAGCGGGCGTCGCTTGCGGCACTGCGGGAGCGGGCTGGAGCATTGCACCCCGATGTGGTGCGATTACAGGGCGTGGTGGCCTCGCTCGATCGTGAACTGCAGGCTGCAACAGCCCGGCCGGCGCAGCCGCCTCTCGTGAAGCCGGAAAATCCTGCCTACATCAATATTCAGTCGCAGTTGGCTTCGACGACGGCCTCGCTACGATCTCAGGAAGCGGCGCGGACGGACTTGAAACGACGAATGGCCATCTATGCCAAGCGAGTCGAAACGACGCCGACGGTCGAGCCACAGTATTTGGATCTGCTCCGGGATCGCGAAAACTCTGTGCGAAGACACCAGGAGATCACGTCGCGATTGATGGAAGCGCAGGTCTCCGGCGAACTGGAAACGCAGCGGAAGGGCGAGCGGTTCTCGCTGATCAATCCGCCTGAATTGCCGGAGAAGCCGGATCGGCCCAATCGCCTGGCGATTCTCCTCCTCGGAGCATTCCTCGCCATGGCCGGGGGAGTCGGAGCCGGCGTGGCAGCGGATAACCTGGACCGAAGGATCTATACGACCGATCAGCTGAGACGTGTCATGCGAACGGTCCCGCTGGCCGTGATTCCCTATCTCCCGACCGAGAGCGAACTCACGGCGCTTGGCCGTCGTCGCGCAGCCGTGAGCCTGGCCGGTC
>DATIQH010000526.1:0-10786 GCA_035471155.1 Nitrospiraceae bacterium
AGATTTCCGCCGGCGTCGCCGCGAGCGATTACCGCTTTTCCGGGCTTATACTGAGCATCGTGGACAGCCTGCCGTTCCAAATGACGAGCGCCGGCCCGGACCTCTCAGGCTGCTCAAAAAGGCCGTTCAGCAAGGCCCTTCCAATTCTCCCTACCTCTCTTTAGGGGAGTGGCCAAGGCTGCCTTTTACTGCACGCATCGAACGAGCACAGTTTCATCGTGCGCGTTCTGCGAGTAAGAAGGGCACCTAGCCATCCCCCTCCCTGCTGGCGGACTTTTTCAGCATCCGGCTATCAAAGAATCAAGTTTTTCTTGCCTGTACCGATACTTAAAGTAGACTCATCTACGGGGATTTTATGCAACCACGATGTTGTATGCGAGTGACGGTCGGCTATCCCGCGAGTATCCATAGCGATATCGGCACCGGAGAAGGAATCTTGCTCGACCTCTCGCCCGCCGGCTGCAGGATGCGTAGCGACATCGCGCTGCATGCGGGAACCTATCTCGCGCTACAGATTGCCGTTGCGCAGGAGCCCCCTCTGGCCGTGGAAGTCTCGGTGATTCGGTGGTGCAAAGACGGGAACTTCGGAGTGGAGTTTTTGCGGTACAGCCAGGGAGACCGTGAACGAGTCACCAATCTTGTAGCAGCCCTGCCACCGACAGAAATACCAGCCCAGCCTAGTTACGCGACACCGACGCTCACCGCCGTTGCCTCTTAAAACCTGAGATAGACGAATCCTGCGTTCGACGTTCGGGATTCAAACCGCCAACGTACGTTCCGCACAATCTCTCCGAACAATCCAGAAACACAAAGGCGGTCGGTCCATATAGACCGACCGCCTTGTTTCGAATTGTCGACGTGACGTTATCGATTAGTTTTTCTCGTGCTTGTCGCCATCTTCATGCTCGTCTTTGGCACCTTGCTTCTTTCAATCTTTGTGCTTCCCACGATCGCCATGCTTGCCACGTGTGCGAGCATTATCACGGCCTTGTTTCCCATGTTCTCCGGCCGCTTCATCGGCACGATCCAGGCCGCGCTTCTTGCCATGCCCCTTCCCTTTGCCTTTTCCCTTGCCCTTCCCCTCGCGTTCTTCTTTCATTTCACGCTTGTCGCCATCCTTCTCCCCTTCCACAGCCGGAGCCGGAGCTGGAGTCGGCACAGCTTCCTGCGACGCTGGGGCGGGGGGCGGTGTGGTTGGAGTCGATGCCGGTTCCGGCACTTGGGCCAACACACTTGTAAAGGCGTACAACACGGCAGCAGCCGTCAATGAAGCTACTATTCTAGTCATGCAAGTCCTCCCAGGTTAGGTATCGAGTGATGAGGTGGCAACCACCCCTTGGTCTCACCAACGCAAGGCCGGTGCCACAGCGATGGGAGAAAAACGCCTACTTTTTCAAGAAACCAGTGAATAATATCTCTCAGTTCGATCGATCTGCACAAAGAATGAGGCAGGATGGAGGACAAACCAGCCAGACTGCCTCATCAACTAATCCAGCTATAACCGCCCTTCATCGAGTTCGATAACATCGGCCCAGGTGGAGACAGGAGGAAGAGAACTGACCGGCACCGCGCGCTTCGCCGCCACCTCTTGCAACCGTCCCTGAAACCGCAGGCGTGCGGCATCATCCTTAGGACCGGAGGATAAGAGTCCCTCACTCCATTGCGCGATCTCTTGGTCAGACGGCTTTCGGCTATTGGCCTTCACCCAAGCAAGCAACTCCTCATCCGTCCCACCGGCCAATACCCGCTGCTCAAATGCCTTTGGGTCGATCTGCAGAAAATCGATCAGGTACTTATCGAACCCCACCGTGATGTAGTTGTAATCCTGAATCTTGCCTGCATGCCGCAAACGAATCTTGTCAATGAACCGCCCCAAGTGGGCAATGCCACCGAGCAGCGCTTTGGGACTGCGGGGGTAGATTTGCTGCGTCATTCAGTTTTCTCCCGAGTTGTGATTGCTCGAAACATACAGGCGAGGATGAGAAAAGTCTAGGAGGGACGACGAGCGCTGGCCTGCCGCCGTTGCTCCCCACCTCCCAGAACGACCCTTCCGAGCTTGGCCAAGCGGAAGCCTTCTGGAATTCCTTCAGCAGCGATCTTGCGATCGCAGTACTTCAGTCAGTTCCAGCTTTCCCAGCGCGCATGATCCATGAGAGCTCTACTGCAACTGCGGACACGCCGCTACGACAAGCCAGTATCCTCATAATCTGCATACTGGCGGGCGGGCTCGCCCCTCCCGACCTCGACGTACTGCTTCGAGTACGCCTCGGCCTCTCGGGGCTCCACGCGCCCGTCTCGCTTGGCGTCTCCACAGTTTCGTCACGAGCCCCCATGAATCATGCGCGCTAGCCGAGCCTCGGTGGGTCCCAGTTCTTCCGGTGAGGTCGCGCGACAGCATGCCAGCGGTCGGAGTGATGTAGATGGGTAGAGAAAGTGAAACTAATGCTAGAAAAGACTCCCGGCCCATTTTCCTATCACATCTGCTGGGCCGCGGCGAGTGTGGAAACAATCAATGGTTCCTGGAACCTTTTTCCGCTTCATTGCAACAAGCTTGAAAGGTCACGGATTCGCATGGGAGTCACTTGAATCAGCTCCCGTCGGTGTAATTGACCATGAAGAGGCCGTACTTACAGGGACTTTCGTTGGTTCGTTTGTGCTCGTCGGTATATCCAATTTCGAAACCTTTGAAGACCTTTATTCGATAGGCGAGCACCAGGAAATCTTCACAAAAAACTACCAAATCGGAAAAGAGACTATTCGCAAGCTTGTGCAGTGGCATACCCCCTTTATCTTTTGGAGGATGGTGAACAAGGTTTCCGGATGCATCGGGGATGGTTAAGAAGCCCGTGGAATCCATAGACTTGTGGTGTGCAATAGTGTCTCTATAGGGGCCCACCCACTGCTGTAACCACGGCACAGAGACCTCAATCATTTTCATCAGCCAATCAGCCCGCTCCAGCTCGCCCTTTGGCAGATTGTTTCTCAGCGCTTTCAATACACGACTTCCACTATCACCGTAGGTTTGTAACTTTATATTGCAAAGGGGGGACAACACCTTTACCAGAACATCTAAAGTTGCCTTCCCTTGCAGCAAAAAGGCTTCAAATTCCTTTTCCGCGCCTGTCGTTCTGTCGTAGCTCGCTTGCTGAACAGATTCCATCGCTGCCAACTTCTCTTCCACGATCCTTTCTAAATTGCTTCGGTGATAGTTAACGCTCTCTAGCTTCTTCATTACCTCGAGGACAACACCAAGCAACTCTTCTTTTTTCTTGTCGTCGATCGTTATCGCGTTCTTGAATTCACATATCTGCATCCAGAATACGTTAGTAATTTCTGGATTGGATGTGATTTTCCCAATGACGATGTCGGGCTTCATGGGGGATCTAACTATTAAATGAGCGGCGGCAGGAACATGGATCCAGGCAGCCTATCCCTGACCGTGCCAGAACTCTGGTGACTGAAAAGTGCTGAGATCATCCGCATTTCGAAGATCTGTGTCAATAACCGCCCACAAGAAAGCACTGCCATTCGCATTGTGTGTTGGGGCACAGAGCGAACTTTGCGAAGGGGCGGGGGCCCACCAAGATTCAGCCGAGAAGGAAAGCTGGAACTGACTGAGGCACTGCGGTCAACGAGGGGCTTCCGATTCTCGCTCGCTATAGAGGAGTGGCCAAGGCTGCCCTTTACTGCGCGCATCGAACGAGCACATTCCTATCGTGCGCGTTCTGCGAGCAAGAAGGGCACCTGGCCGCTCCCCCTTCCCATCCTTCTGAGGCCACGCGTTCCGTGAGCACATGAAATGTCCGATCGGTAATCGCCCAGACGAAGAGTGAGGCACCTTCAACAGTGCACGTCACGCTGACGGTGGGATTTCGATCAACGCTCCCGGTTGAACCAACTTCAGCACATTTTCAATCGCTGGCAACATACTAATCACCGCATGGACCTGGTTGGTTGGAAGGACGATGATTGCGAGTGTTCGACCGGAAAGATTCTGCTGGTAGCGCAGCTGTTGATCCGCTGTCACGAACACATCGAACTCTGCCTCCACTCGTCGAAGCAATTCCCCGTTCTTTGTGCCAGTCCACCCCATATCTTGAACAGTACGAATGGCGAGATGGCTTAACCGTGTTTGAACGACGTAGGGAACGGATTCGTCGAGAAGGATCTTCAAGCGGACTTAGGGAGTTTTAAGAGAGTGGATCTAGAAAATTCAAGAACTTGGATAGCTTGTTGGCGAGTGACTGTGGGAAAGTTCTCGAGAAATTCATCGAGCGATAACCCTGCTTCGAGATTGGTCAGCAACGCCTCGACGGGAACTCTGGTCCCTTTGAATACTGGGGTTCCACTCACAATCTCAGGATCGATGGTGATCGGCAGAAACTTGAACTCTTTTTCGTCGATGACCAGGTTCATGTAACCTGTCTTCCTTACAAGACTGCCTTCTTGACAGACTTGCCTGCACGCAGGTATTGATCGACCCCCGCCGCCATCTTTCTTCCTTCGGCGATGGCCCAGACGATGAGCGAGGCGCCGCGTTTGGTGTCTCCGCCGACAAAGACGCCGTCGAGGTTGGTCATGAAGTTTTCATCCGCAGTCACTGCGCCGCGCGCGTCGTATTTTACGCCGAGGCTGTCGAGCAAACCATTCTTCACCGGACCGGTGAAGCCCATGGCGAGGAGAACCAGATCGGCATCCATTTCGAAGTCGCTGTTTGGGATTGCCGTGAACTTGCCGCTCTCGAACTTCACCCGATTGCCGTGAAGCTTCGTCACCTGGCTGTTATGGCCGGTGAACTTGGTGGTCGAGACACTCCACTGACGGTCGCAGCCTTCTTCATGCGCATGCGACGTGCGAAGTTGCATGGGCCAGAGTGGCCAGGGTGTTGAATCAGCGCGAGTCGGAGGGGGCTCCGGAAGCAATTCAAACTGATGCGCTTCGATGCAGCCCTGCCGGTGTACCGTGCCGAGACAATCCGAGCCTGTATCGCCGCCGCCGATAATGACGACACGCTTGCCCTTCGCCGTAATCGGTTCATCCGTGACCGTATCGCCGGCGTTCCGTTTGTTCTGCTGCGTGAGAAACTCCATCGCAAGATGCACGCCTTTGAGTTCGCGGCCGGGAATCGGCAACTCACGGGCCTGTTCCGCGCCCGTGGTAAGGCCAACGGCGTCGAACTGTTGCCGCAACTGTTCGCCTGTGATGTCCTTCCCGATCGTCACACCGGTTTTGAACTCGACGCCCTCGGCTTTCATCTGCTCCAGCCGGCGATCGATAACCCACTTTTCCATTTTGAAATCCGGGATGCCGTAACGCAACAGGCCGCCGATACGATCGGACTTCTCGAAGAGCGTGACACTATGGCCTGCGCGCGTCAATTGTTGCGCCGCCGCCATGCCCGCTGGACCAGACCCGACAATGGCCACCGTTTTGCCGGTTTTCAACACCGGCAAAATCGGCTCGACATAGCCTTCATTGAAACCCCGGTCGATGATGTTCCATTCAACGATTCGAATGGAGACGGGGTCTTCGTTGATGCCCAGCACACAAGCCCCTTCACAGGGTGCCGGGCAGAGCCGGCCGGTAAACTCAGGAAAGTTGTTCGTGGTATGGAGCGCCTTGAGCGCATCCTTCCAACGGCCGCGATAGACCAAATCGTTCCAGTCTGGGATCAAGTTGACAACCGGACAGCCGGTGTTGCCCTGGCAAAACGGCACGCCGCAGTCCATGCAGCGAGCACCCTGTGTCTTCAGCTTGTCTTCGGAGATGGGTTCATACATCTCCTTCCAATCGAGCACACGCAGCTCGACCGGCTTTCGCTTGGGGCCCTCACGGGCATATTTCATGAAACCTTTGATATCACCCATCTCTTTACTCGTCGTTCGTCTCTCGTCTCTCGCGAAACGATACACGCTTCACATCTTATTTGCTCGCAGCCGCTTTCTTCTTCCGTTCTTCTAACACGCGCTTATAGTCTACCGGCATCACCTTCTCGAATTTCGACAGCATCGATTCCCAGCTATCGAGGATGCGTTTTGCGTTCCGGCTGCCGGTATGGATGAAGTGCGACGTAATCATCTGATGCAGCGTCTTCTTGTCCTCCGCCGTCTTCACCTTTTCCAATTCCACCATGCCGAAGTTACAGCGCGATTGGAACTTGTCGAATTCGTTCAGTACGAACGCCACGCCACCCGACATGCCTGCGGCAAAGTTTCGCCCCGTCCGTCCCAAGACGACGACCACTCCGCCGGTCATATACTCACAGCCGTGATCGCCGGTTCCTTCGACAACCGCTCTGACGCCGCTGGTCCGCACGGAAAACCGCTCGCCCGCCATCCCATAACAATAGGCTTCCCCTTGCGTCCCGCCATAGAGGGAGGTATTGCCGATGAGGATCGTTTCTTCCGGCACATAGATCGCTTGCTTCGGTGGGAAAACCACAATCTTCCCGCCTGAAAGTCCCTTGCCCAGATAGTCGTTCGACTCGCCTTCGAGAATGAGCGTGATGCCACGGGAGAGGAAGGCGCCGAACGACTGTCCGGCGGAACCGGAGAACTTGATCGTGATGGTATCCTCCGGCAATCCCTCGAGTCCGTACTGTTTGGCCACGCGGCTGGAGAGCATCGTCCCGACCGTACGATTCACGTTTCTGATTGGCAGATCGAGAGTCACTTTCTCTTTCTTTTCCAATGCCGGCCTGCATAGCTCAATCAACTTGTTATCGAGCACGCCCGCGAGACCGTGATCCTGCTTCTGCACGCAATAGCGCGGAATCTCCGCCCCCACATTCGGGGTTTGTAAGAGAGGGGTCAGATCCAGCCCCTTGGCCTTCCAGTGATCGACAGCCTTATGAATTTTCAATTTATCCACACGTCCGACCATCTCGTTGATAGTTCGGAAGCCCAGTTTGGCCATGATCTGGCGCAGTTCTTCCGCGACGAAGAAAAAGAAATTCACGATATGTTCCGGCTGCCCGGCAAATTTCCTCCGCAGCATCGGGTCCTGTGTCGCAATGCCGACGGGACAGGTATTGAGATGGCATTTGCGCATCATGATGCAGCCTTCGACGATCAGGGGCGCGGTCGCAAACCCGAATTCTTCGGCGCCCAACAGAGTGGCGATCGCCACGTCGCGCCCGGTTTTCATCTGACCGTCGGTCTCCACCCGGATGCGCCCTCGCAGATCGTTCAGCACCAACGTTTGATGGGTCTCGGCCAGACCCAATTCCCACGGGACCCCCGCATACTTGATGGACGAGAGCGGAGAGGCGCCGGTCCCGCCCGAATCGCCGCTGATGAGGACTTTGTCCGCATGAGCTTTCGCCACCCCGGCTGCAATTGTGCCGACGCCCACTTCCGAGACGAGCTTGACCGACACCGCCGCGTCCGGATTGGAATTTTTCAAGTCGAAAATGAGCTGCGCCAAATCTTCGATGGAATAGATGTCGTGGTGCGGAGGCGGAGAAATGAGCTGCACGCCGGGCGTCGCGTAGCGGAACTTCGCGATATTTTCATCGACCTTATGGCCCGGCAACTGCCCGCCCTCGCCCGGCTTCGCTCCCTGCGCCATCTTGATCTGCAGTTCTTTCGCGTTCACCAGATAATGGCTCGTGACGCCGAACCGCGCCGACGCTACCTGTTTGATGTAGCTGTTCTTCGAATCGCCGTTCTCCAGCGGAATGTATCGAGCGGGATCTTCTCCTCCCTCGCCAGTGTTGCTCTTGGCCCCCAAACGGTTCATCGCGATGGCCAGGGTCTCATGCGCTTCCTTGCTGATCGAGCCGAACGACATCGCCCCCGTCGTAAACCGCTTGACGATCTCCTTCGCCGATTCCACTTCCTCGACCGGAATCGGTTCCGGCAGGAACTTGAACTCGAGCAACCCGCGCAGGTTTGATCGCCGCCTGCTCTCATCGTCCACGAGCCGGGAGAACTCTGCAAACGTCTTGGGATCGTTGGCTTTCGTCGCATGTTGCAACTTGGAAATCGTGTCGGGGTTCCAGTTGTGGTGCTCGTTCTGGATGCGGTAGTGGATTTCCCCGCCGAAATCGAGTTGCCGGATCGGCACCGGCTCATAGGCCAAGCGATGGCGCCGAAGCGTCTCTTCGCCGACCTCGCGGATACCGATCCCCTCCACGCGCGACGGCGTCCCGGTGAAGTATCGGACGATGAGTTCGCGATTCAATCCGATGGCCTCGAAGATCTGCGCGCCGCAGTAGGATTGCACCGTCGAGATACCCATCTTCGAGAAGATCTTGAGCAGGCCTTTATTGATGGCCTTGATGAACTTACCTTCCGCGGTCTGCGCGTCCAGCCCCTCGGGGAAATAGCTCTCGCGATCCAAGTCCACGATGGTCTCGAAGGCCAGGTAGGGATTCACGGCCCCGGCTCCATAGCCGATCAAGCAGGCGAAATGGTGCACATCGCGCGGTTCGCCCGTTTCCACGATGAGGCCGACTTCCGTCCTCGTGCAATCACGCACGAGATGATGATGGACGGACGCGATGCCGAGAAGACTCGGAATCGGCGCCCATTCTTCGTTCACTCCGCGATCGCTCAGAATCAGAAACTTGAAACCGTCTTTAATTGCCTGGGAAGCCTGCCGGCAGAGATCGTCGACTGCCGCACCGAGTCCATCAGGTCCCTCGGCCACCCGAAAGAGCATCTTGAGCGTCTTGCTCGTAAAGTGCGGATCGGCAATCTCGCGGATCTTCTGCAGCTCGGCATTCGTCAGAATCGGCTGTTTGACTCGGATGCGGCGGCAGGACTCCGGATTTTCATCCATCAGATTCGGTTTGGGCCCGATGCTGGTCGTCAGCGACATCACCAGCTCTTCACGGATCGGATCGATCGGCGGATTGGTCACCTGGGCGAACATCTGCTTGAAATATTTGAAGAGCAGTTGCGGCCGATCGGACAGCACCGCCAATGGCGTATCCGTCCCCATCGAAGACGTCGTTTCTTGCCCCTCCACCACCATGGGAGTGATGACCATTTTCAACTCTTCGATGGTGTAGCCAAACGCCTGCTGGCGTTGTCGAAGCGTCAGGTGGTCCGGCTGCGGGACATTGCTGGGATCAGGCAACTCATCGAGCGAAATCCGATATTCGGTAACCCAGGACCGGTACGGCTTGCGACTGACGATCTCGGCCTTCACCTCCTCGTCATCGATAATGCGCCCTTGCACCGTATCGACCATGAACATCCGACCCGGCATGAGGCGCCCCTTCTGCCTGATCTTCCGCACATCCATCGGCAGCACACCCGCTTCCGACGCCAAAATGACGAGGCCATCTGTCGTCACTTGATAGCGGCAGGGACGCAGTCCGTTGCGATCGAGTGTCGCGCCGATGAACTTGCCGTCCGTGAAACAGACCGCTGCCGGACCGTCCCAGGGCTCCTGCATCGCCGCGTGATACTCGTAGAATCCTCGTCGATCGAGATCCATTTGCGGATTCGCAACCCAAGGTTCAGGAATCAGCATCATCATCGCGTGTGGGAGAGAACGGCCCCCCATGGTCAGGAATTCCACCGCATTGTCCAGACAGGCAGAGTCGCTCTGCTGCTCGGAGACGATCGGATAGAGCTTGGCCAAATCCTGGCCGAACAAATCGGAATTGAGCCGCCCTTGCCGGGCGCGCATCCAATTCACGTTGCCCTTGAGCGTATTGATCTCGCCGTTATGGCAAATGTAGCGATAGGGATGCGCCAACGGCCACGTGGGAAACGTGTTCGTGCTGAAGCGGGAGTGCACGAGGGCCAGCGCGCTCGCCAGACGCTCATCCTTGAGGTCCTGGTAGTAGGCCGACATCTGCTCCGGAAGCAACAGCCCCTTATACACAATCGTGTTCGCCGACAGGCTTGAGATGTAGAAATAATCCCGTCCCTGAATGGCTGATTCGCGGACAGCGGTTTCCACCCGCTTGCGAATGACATAGAGCTTGCGTTCAAACTGCCCATCATTGAGCACATCGCGGGCGATAAACACCTGCCGAATAAACGGCTCGGTGCTGCGCGCCACAGGGCCGATCGCATCGCTCTTGACCGGCACATCCCGCCAACCAAGGAGGCGGGCGCCCTCCTCGCCGATCATTCGGGAAAAGAGCGCCTCGCATTGCTTCCGTGCATCCATCTGGGGCGGAAGAAAAACCATCCCGACGCCATACTCTCCCGCATTGGGGAGAGCAATCCCCACATCACCGACCGTGCGCTTGAGGAATTCGTGCGGGACCTGAAGCAAGATTCCGGCTCCGTCGCCCGTGCAAGGATCACAGCCCTGCGCCCCTCGGTGACTCAGATTCTCAAGAATCTGGAGCCCCTGCTGAACGATCGTATGGGATTTCTGCCCCTTGATATTGACGACAAAGCCGATCCCGCAGGAGTCTTTCTCCTGTTCAGGGTCGTAAAGGCCTTGCTTCGGTGGAAGCCCAGGGATGCTCATCGTTCGTATCTCATTAAAATGCAGGCGTGTACGCTACCGACCTGATGGCTATACCAGGGAGGCAATCGGGATGGCTAACCCCATTACTCACAAGGCAAATTCCGTTCGTTTTTGTCCCACTCACCCGATCTGGTCGGGCAGGTCGGTGCCGATCTGCTCGATCAGGTGCTCGCGCAGCGTGCGCGGGCGCGCCGCGGCCCGCTCGATGCCGGACCTGTCGTCATCGTCGGCGCGGCTGCCGTCCCTGGCATGCCACAGCTGCCCCTCGCCGCCGCGATCGAACGACCCGTCGCCGTCCTCCCCAGCTGAGGCGTGCCACAGCTCCGCGGCCTCGCCAGCGACCTCG
>DATIQH010000527.1:0-4284 GCA_035471155.1 Nitrospiraceae bacterium
ATTACGGGCCGGCCCTGGGCGAGGCAGGCGCGCACGGCCCGGCGTTGAATCACAGGGAGCTCCTCGAAGGGACACTCGATGCCGAGGTCCCCGCGCGCCACCATCATGCCATCGCAGGTGCGGACGATGTCGTCGAGGTTGTCGATGGCGGACTGGTCCTCGATTTTCGCGATGATGCGGACCTTCGATTTTTTCTCGCTGAGGAACGTGCGCAACAGCTCCACGTCCTTCGCTTCGCGCACGAACGACAGAGCCAGAAAGTCGATGCCTTCCTCGAGTCCGACCGTGGCGTCGCCGCGATCCTTCTCGGTAAACGCCGGCAGATTTACCTTCACGCCCGGCAGGTTGATCCAAAACCAGGCCCCACCGACGCGGTCATCCGTGTCGCCGCGACCTCTCTCTGTGGAACCGACGCCCACATTTACAATTGGGATCCCTGGGCGCACAGTCGCATCCACCCGCCGCGCATCATCGGCCATGAAATGTGCGGTCAGGTCGTGGAAGCCGGCTCGGATGTCACGCTCGTCAAAGTGGGCGATTACGTCGCCGCCGAATCACACATCACCTGTGGCCACTGCTTCCAATGTCGAACCGGACAAGCCCATGTGTGCAAGAATTACCGCATTCTCGGCGTCGATCGCGACGGGTCGTTCGCGGAATACGTGGCCTTGCCCGAAGCTGTGCTCTGGAAGACGTCGCCCGCCCTTCCACCCGAACTGGCCTGCCTCCAAGAGCCGCTCGGCAACGCGGTCGACGCCGCCTTAGTCGAAGACCTCACGGGACAAACGATCTTGATCACCGGCTGCGGTCCGACTGGACTCTTCGCGGCCGCCGTTGCACGAACAGCCGGCGCTGCCATGATCATTGCCACGGATTTCAGTGCCTACCGGCTGGACCTTGCCAAACAGGTCGGCGCCGATCACCTCCTCAACGCCAAGACCGAGACCGCGGAACAGATCGCCGCCGCCATTCGCGACATCACCGCCGGCGAAGGTGTCGATGCCTCGCTCGAAATGTCAGGAAACCCGGCCGCATTGCATCAAGCCTTCGGTGCCGTGAAGAACGGCGGGCGTGTAACACTGTTCGGCATTCCAACCGGACCGACCAATTGCGATCTCGCGAATGAAGTTATTTTTAAGGGGATTCGTGTCTACGGGATTACAGGCCGCAGACTCTTCAAAACCTGGTATCGCTTGACCGGCCTCTTCCAAGCCGGACTCAATATCAAGCCGGTGATCACTCACACATTTCCCATGACGGACTTCGCACAGGGATTCGAGTTGATCAATTCCGGTCAATGTGGAAAAGTGGTGCTGATCCCATAGAAGCTTTCAGCGGTCAGCCTTCAGCTATCAGCCCAGGGTTCATTCAACATGTCTTTCCCTACATCCATTCAAAGCTGACAGCTGATCGCTGACCGCTGTATGCTGCGTGAAAAAGATGGCCTACCACTCGCTCAAAAAAGCAGTTTCTGAACGGCTTGCTGAAATCCGGGCGGCAGGACTCTACAAATCTGAGCGGCAGATCCTCGGCCCTCAGGGGGCTGAGATTCGCGTGGCCCAGGGTGAGGTCCTCAATCTCTGTGCCAATAACTATCTGGGGCTCGCCAACCACCCGGACATCAGACAAGCCGCCGCCGCCGGACTGCACGAACATGGTTACGGCATGGCCTCCGTCCGGTTCATCTGCGGCACGCAGAATCTCCACACGCAACTCGAACAGGCAATCAGCACCTTCCTGGGCACCGAGGACACGATTCTCTATAGTTCATGCTTCGATGCCAACGGCGGGCTCTTTGAGGTACTCCTCGGCGAGCAGGATGTCGTCATCAGCGACGCCTTGAATCACGCCAGTCTGATCGACGGCATCCGGCTCTGCAAAGCCAGTAGGCTCCGCTATGCGCATTCCGATATGGCAGACTTGGAAGCCAAACTGCGTGACGCGGCAACCTATCGACTTCGCCTGATTGCGACGGACGGGGTCTTTTCCATGGATGGCGATCTCGCAAAACTCGATCGGATCGTCGAGCTGGCAGACCGATACGATGCGGCCGTGATCGTGGACGATAGTCACGCAACCGGCGTACTCGGACGCAACGGTCGAGGCACGCCGGACCATTTCGGCGTCGGCGAGCGAATCGACATCGTCACTAGCACGCTGGGCAAGACCTTGGGTGGCGCGACAGGCGGATTTACGTCGGGGCGAAAGGAAATCGTCGAGCTGTTGCGGCAGCGGTCGCGCCCCTACTTGTTTTCGAATTCACTGCCTCCGGTCATCGCCGCGGCAGCCAAACGGGCCGTGGTCCTCGTAGCCCAAGGCGACCAGTTACGGGCCAGGCTCCGTGAGAACGCGGCATTCTTCCGCGCGCAACTCACTGCCCTCGGATTCCGGCTCATTCCCGGCGAGCATCCCATTATCCCGATCATGCTGGGTGACGCCTCACTCGCCACCAGGATGGCAGAGCGGCTGTTGGAGGAAGGAATCTATGTCGTGGGGTTCAGTTACCCGGTCGTGCCGGAAGGTCAGGCACGGATTCGCGTGCAGATGTCGGCAGCCCACACCCACGAACAGCTCATGCGAGCCAGCGCTGCCTTCGCCACAGTAGGCCGGGAACTGGGCGTCATCCGATAAAAACGTCTGTTTGGTTTGTTTGGTCTATTTGGTTTATCTGGTTTTTCTCGTTCACAACCAAACAAACCAGACCAACAAAATGAACAAAACGAACCGGGCTTCGCTACTCCCGAACCGCCTGACTGCGCTTCTGTAGATACGCATTGCGGACAGCCGAATAAAGATCCAACGTCGCTTCCTCGACTCCCTGGTACTTTTGGAGATTCCGCGACCGTTCATTGACGATCTCTCCCACGCGTGCCCCAAGCTGGATGATGCTCGACGTCATACGATTTTTGTGCTCGATCACGGAGGGCACGTCGTCGACTTCAATGATCGGTACGACCAGCCAGTTGATTGGATTGAGAAACACATCGCCGACATATCCCACAAAGTCTCGAACGGTGAAGGGCTGAAGCAGCGGCAACACGAGATAGGGCCCCGGCTTGACCCCGTAGAAACCCAGCGTCTGCCCAAAATCCTCCTCCGGCGTGACCAGATCGACTTTTGTCGCGACATCGAAGAACCCGGCCAATCCGACCGTACTATTGACCAGGAACCGCCCGACTTCGATGCCGGCCCCTTTGATCTTGCCCTGAAACACATTGTTCAAAAAGCGAGGAGCGAACCGGAGATTGTAGAAGATGTTGCTGATGCCCACTTGAACGACATCGGGCAAGATAAAATCATAGCCCTTCGCAACGGGCTTGAGCACATAGCGATCGACCTGGAGGTTGAACTCAAAAATGTTGGCATTCACCGGTTCCCAGGGATCATATTCATCGTCGACCCCCTCATCGGCCTTGGCAAAGGGATCGAGCGGTTCGTCCGGTGGAGTCTCTGGCTGCGACGAAGGAGCCGGTGCTGGAGATTGATTCGCAACCGGTTGCGCCTCACTCAACTCCGGCGGCTGGGTCTTTCCTGTTTTCCCGGCGCAGCCGGAGGCAAACATTGCGGCAACACCCAGCATACAGAATGCCAGTACACGAAAAGCACTCATTACCCCGGCCTCCTTAACCCAATGCTCCATGAAAATGCCTGCTCCGACCGCCGGCGAGCCACTCCGCCCAACAAGCCCTCGGCTCAGCCGACGCGCACTGTACCAAATGCCGAGGCAATCTCCAACCACTTCTTTATGCAATTGCGACGGAACAGGCCAGGCTCACCCATTTCGCATGATCATTGGATAACCGCCTGGGTGAACTCGGCCCATCGACGGAAATAAACCGCGCCTCCGACCTGATAGGTGTTGTTGTGATCGGCGCCTTCTATGACATAGAAAGACTTAGGTGGCTTGGCCGCTTCGAAGACCTGCCGGCCCAATTCGAGTGGGATAATGTCGTCTTTGTCTCCATGAATGATCAGCTTCGGGAGCGAGAGGTGCGGAAGGCGATCGATCAAGGCAAAGTCTGCCCCGAGCAGCCAATGGACCGGCATGCCCCCGTAATGGAACTTGGCCACCGCGCCGATCGACGGAAATGCCGATTCGAGGATCAGTCCCGCGGCAGGCTTCTGCGCGGCAACTTCCCCAGCAACTGCCGCGCCGAGCGAGCGCCCGAAGATGACGATGCGCTCAGGGCGAATCATTCTGGTTCGCGTCAGATAATCGTGCGCCCCCAGCGCATCCTGGTAAAGCCCCTCTTCGGATGGCTTTCCCTGGCTGCGACCATAGCC
>DATIQH010000528.1:0-4279 GCA_035471155.1 Nitrospiraceae bacterium
CTTCGCGCCGCAGAAGAATCCGGAGATGTGGGACGCGCGCCTGCTGCGGCACCTCGGGCGGCTGGCCGCGCCCGGCGCCACGCTCGCGACCTGGAGCGTGGCCGCGTCGGTGCGGGAGGCCTCATCAGCTACCACGACACGGCCAACGGCGCTCTCAAGATCGCTCATTGCTCTGACCTCTCCTGTGTTCCTGCTGCCACAGAACGGTTGAGCATGACGGGGTCGCACCGTTCAAAGAAACCTGTAACAGGATGGCTATCCGCCAAAAAGAAAAAGAACAGTGCAACCGCGGAAAGGGAACCTCTGCGGGACGGAAATTTCTAATGAAGCAACACGTAGCTTGCTGCGGGGCGTTCGGCGAAGGAGAATACATATCGTTCCAGCCTGCTATGGCCGCAAGTGCAACGCAGATTCGATCACAGTATTACCGCTTCCAAATCAACCCCCTTCCTCAACTCTATGGATCGAAGAGAGCGCTATTCATCACAAGATGAACGGCGATACTTGCGGCATAGCCTAACGCAACCGCCCAGATCCACTTCAAGTGTGAATAAAACGTATAGACTCCCCGTGCCTGCCCCATGAGGGCCACGCCCGCTGCCGACCCAATGGACAACAGCGATCCACCGACACCGGCGGTCAGCGTTACCAACAGCCACTGGCCGAGGCTCATCTCCGGGTTCATACTCAACACCGCAAACATGACGGGGATGTTGTCTACGATTGCTGAAAGAATCCCGACAACGATATTCGCGGTGGTGGCTCCCAAATCCTTATAGAAAAAATCGGAGAGTATGGCCAGATACCCCAGTGCGCCGAGCCCGCCGACACAGAGCATGATGCCGTAAAAGAACATCAACGTATCCCACTCCACGCGCTTCATGCTGATGAACACATCGAACGGCTTGACCGCTGGCTTGAACAATGTGCTGAGAGTGACGGTGCCGTCAAACGCGGGGACTTCCGTCCACTGTCCCAGCTCCTTGTTCCGGAGAAGATATCCATAGGCTTTCAGAACCCCCAGCCCGGTCATCATGCCGAGAAACGGAGGCATCTCAAGAACATGATGCATGAGAACGGTTCCGGCGATGGTGATGAGAAACAGGATCACAACGACATAGCCGCCATACTTGACCTGTACGGCTTCCATCGTGGCTGACGGCTTCTCGCGTGAGATCGTCATGGAGATCAGCGCCGCCGGAACAAGCCAGTTGATGAGAGAAGGAACGAACAGCGCGAAAAAATCGCCGAAATGCACGACGCCTTTTTGCCAGACCATGAGGGTTGTGATGTCACCAAAGGGGCTAAACACACCGCCCGCGTTGGCAGCGACCACCACATTGATGCAGGCCGCGGCGATGAATCGTCCATTGCCTGCTCTCATCGCCATGACCACGGCCCCCATCACCAGCGCCGTCGTCAAGTTGTCCGCGATAGGGGAGATGAAGAATGCCAGCAGGCCGGTCAGCCAGAACACCGAACGGAGGGACAGTCCCAATGAAACCAGGCGTGTCCGCAATGATTCAAAGATGTTGCGTTCACTCATCGTATTGATGAAGGTCATGGCGGAAAGGAGAAACAGCAGCAGTTCGGCATATTCAAGCAGGTTATGGCGCAGGATCTCAGCGACGGTGTGGGATTGATTTTGAGAGGCGTACGCGATCGCCGCCAGGATCCAGATCACACCTGCCGCCACCATGACGGGTTTTGACTTCCGCAGATGAAGACTTTCTTCGACAATCACCAACACATAGGCGGCCAGAAACACCGCGACTGCCACGTAGCCTATCCAGTGATCCGTAAAACTCAGCATCTCGTCCCTTTCAAGCGTACCGTGCAGAAAAACAGAGTCGGAAAATAAAGACGCTGTGACGCTGTACATCCATTGCCTGGTTAATGAGAAAGCAGAAGCGGCCTGCTCTCACATGCAGCGGGAGATGTCCCTGGTGCGCCAGCAGACGGAATTAAACAACAGGAGGATGAAACAGCGTAGAGGCAAGGACCAGCACATGGGCGGAGGGTTGCGCATCAGTCGCAAGAACCTTATCGACTGAAGGCGTCAGTTGGGAGAGCGAAGAAGGAATCGAGAACCCTTCAGAGGCCGATACGGCGGGAGCGTCTGCTGCGGCTCCAGGAGACAGAAGTGTCATAGGCGCACCGAGCATTTGCACCACGATACAGAGACAGAGCAGCACGACCATCGCGAGGCATACCTTGTCGCAACGGCCTTCTTGAAAGCGATTATGGCGGAGTTGCAACATTTATCTCCTCTGTACTCTGCTTCCAGCGCCGGTTACAACAACTCTTCGAAGCTCCCCGATGGTTGCATTCTCTTATCGAACGACGAGCACGGCACCCTTCGCATGCTGTACCACCCGCGTCGACACGCTCCCGATGAGAAACCGGGCAACGGCGCTGAGCCCCTTGGCACCCATCACGATCAAATCGGCCTGTTGTTGGGAGGCGGTCTTCATGATCTCTTCAGCGGGATTCCCGAGGTAGCAGAGCGGCTCGGCCGTAAATCCCGCTTTGATCAGTTTCTGCACGCTCTGCTCGAGTAATTTCTTGCTTGCTGCCTCCAACCCCGGATACATGATCAATGGCATCACATGAAGCACGCACACGTGAATCGGCGCGCGTCCGCCCTTGCCGGTCGAACCATCCGGCCGAAGCTTGGCCAGCACAAACTTCAGAGCCTTGGCCGAGGCGTCCGAACCATCGGTCGCCAAGATCATCCGGCGCAAGGGGGACGCCTCGCCCTTGACGACAAGCACCGGGCAAGCCGCATGATGGATGAGATTCGTCGAGACGCTGCCGAGCATGAAGCGGTCGAGGGCATCGAGGCCCTGGCTGCCTACCACCAGAAGCCCATCTCGTTTCGGCGCGTACTTCAAGATCGTCGGAGCGACCGGACCCTGTTCTTTACGGGCGGTGCCTTTGAGCTTCAGCGAAGCAAACTGTTGTGTAGCCTCCTTGAGGGTTTTGGCCGAACGCGCTTCCATACGCTGTATTTCCTCCTGAATGTACCGCTCCATACCGGCCATCACCGGCTGCGAGAGAAACGGCGCACGGAGCGCGGCGACATCGAGCACATGCAGCGCGGTCACACGTGGCCGCTCGACAAGCGGCAACGTCGCCGCCCAGTTCAGTGCCCATCCTCCGTACTTCGATCCATCCGTCGCCACAAGCACATTCATGGTGCCCATCCTTTCAGTTACGTTCTCTTCAGGCTCGAATCAACAGACGATATCGACTGCGCCATGCGTTCGGCAGCAGCGCCGCGCGTTCCCCCTGTCATCGAACGACAAGCACCGCACAGTGCGCGTGCTGCACCACACGTGTCGACACGCTCCCGAGGAGAAACCGGTCAATGGCGCCCAGCCCTTGGGCCCCCATCACGATCAGATCGGCATGATGTTGAGAAGCAGCCTTCATAATCTTTTCAGTAGGATTACCAAGCGGACACAGAGGCTCGGCCCTAAATCCAGCCTCGATCAGTTTCTGCGCGGTCTGTTCGGCTAGCCTGCGACTTGTCTCTTTTACCTTCAACCTTCGATACTTGGTCCAGGGTATCGTCGTTCCGACGTCGATGGGGGCCAACGGGCGGGACGGAATCACATGGATCACGCTCACATGAATCGGCGCCTGACTGCCCTTGCCGGTTGAACGAACAGGCTGAAACTTGTTTAGCACAAACTTCAGGGCTTTGGCCGATCCGTCTGACCCATCGGTCGCCAACATGATCCGCCGCAAGGGAACCGCCTCGCCCTTGACGACGAGCACCGGGCACGTCGCGTGCTGGATAAGTTTCGTCGACACACTACCGAGTGTGAAGCGGTCGAGGAAATCGAGACCCTGACTGCCTACGACCATAAGCCCGTCCCGTTTGGGCGCGTGTTTCAAGATGGTCGGGACGACCGACCCTTGTTCCTTGCAGGCCGTACCCGTCAGTTTCAGCAACGCCAACTGCTCCGTGACCTTCTTGAGGATTCTTTCTGAGCGGGCTTCCACTCGCTGAGTCTCTAACTTTGTCCGAAACGGCAACCGAAGCCAGGCGTTATCGAGCACATGCAGCGCCGTTACATGGGGCGGCTTGATGAACGGTAGTTTGGCCGCCCAGTTCAGCGCCCATTGCCCGAACTTCGATCCATCCGTTGCCAGGAGCACGTGTCCTTGCGATTTCTTCGCTGCTGGACTTGACTCCTGGACGAGAGCGGAGTATCGTTAATCGTAGATACGCGATAAAGGAGACGATCCGGTGCGCCGCAAACGCTGTATG
>DATIQH010000529.1:0-11003 GCA_035471155.1 Nitrospiraceae bacterium
GCCCAAAATCCCGTTGCGGTCACACCGCCAATGCAAACAATGGTTCCTGACACCTGTTGTCCCGCTCTGGGGAACCGAAACGGGCGATAAGCTGGAATCTGGGTCAACGGAGAGAGTTCAGATAAGAAACCAGAGCAGAAATTTCTGCGTCATTGAGGTGCCGGGTAGCCGTCATGGTCGTTCCGGCAATTCCATCTTTGATCGCTCGCGCCATCTCCAGATCGGTCCGCCGTTTCAAGATTGACCAATCGCGAAGATTCGGAGGGACTCGACGGACGGAAGGACCGGCAAATGCCGTGAATGGAGAAGGCGCATAGCCAGGCGGGCTTCCGAAGAGAAGGTCCTGCTTGACATCTGTATACATATCCGCGTCTCGGCCGTGGCACGTGCTGCACCCCCCTTTCCCGTTAAACAGATCGCGACCATCGGTGATAGGATTCTTGGGGAACACGAGAGGCGGCAGTGGCAGCGTAACCTCCTCGATCGCGCGCGGCTGAGGAGGAGCGATTTCGGATTCTTTGTGCAACATAATCTGCGCGGGCGCAGATGAGGGCTCTACGGGTGTCGGTGCGCCGTCGTACTTCCAGTGGATGTGGGTTTCTTTGGGAGTGAACGTAATGGTGAGTCCGATATCGGAGTATTCCCAAACCTCCTCACGTCCCCGTTTCTTGATGTTTCGAGGTGTGCCGAATCTCTGCACGATATCGGCTCGACTCGTCCCGGGTTGAGGAGTCAAGTCTTGAACGACTGGTTCCTGACGTTGAGGAGCAGGGAAAAGATCGGAAGGGGAAGAGAAAGAAGAAGGTCCCCGGGCCTCTTCTCTGTGTTGCCTTGGTAAATGAGGCAGTAGAGATTGATCCACGCGGAGCAGGCGCCAGACCGACGTTGATCCGTGCGGGCAAGCGGGAGAGTTCGGTTCCTCATAGATCATCTGAGTAGCCACGAGAAGACGAGACGTATCCCGATCTTGAGCATACCCCCGAAGTTCGGTGAGGGCTGCTTCAAACGCGCGGGTACGACCTTCTTCTGCCGTACGGGCACAGGATGCCACCCCGACAAAGTAGAGTTCTCCCCCGAATCGAAACATGGCCTGTTCTGTCCAGAAAGGACGATGGGACGACTGTGCTTGAACGGAATCGATCGAGGTGCTGGTGAGTAGAGGTACAGCGAGGGCACAGACAAACCATTGAGCGAGCGACTTAAATGCCCGAGACGTCTGCATGTCAGACAGCATATCACGATTCGGATGTCTGCTTATGCACTAGCATCGCCTGAAAGACGGCCACGAAGCCACACCCTTTGTGTAAGCACGGGCGGCAGTCCCCTGCGGCAAGCTGGCATCTTGTCGTTTGGCAATTGCCTCGAACAACTCCAAACCCCACGGTATACCCACGTAGTGCGTTTTAGAAAACTGAATTACGATACCTCGTTACCAGATCATCACGATCGAAGTTGAACGCCTGAACACCAATGACCTTCATGATTTCGGCCAGCAACTCGCCAGCCATTACAACAACTTCTTGCGCGTCGTCTGCTGTTGCTCTTTGAATGAGAATGTTCGCGGTCATCTTTCTTAGCCTAAAGTTTGAGCTCACCCGCGTGTGCCGGCTTGCCGGTGCGCCTCGGGTGGGGCGAATGGTTAGGTGGTATATGCTGGACCCAATGTGCCTTCCAGAACCACTGTTTTCATAATGACTGCTTCTCGCTCAGAAGAAAGCGTCTTCACTTCTGCGTCCGTGCGATAGGCCTCACACATCGCCTGGCTTGGAAAACAGACTACGTGCACTTCAAATGGTTGGTCTGATGCGATCCCTGGCTCAGAGACGCGAACTGTACGCTCAACAACACCGCCGTATCGTTTCATGATGCGGGACGTTTTCCGCTCGTACGCCTCAAAGCCGGCTATTCGCCCTTCACGAATCCACAGACTCACCACGAGAAAAGTTGGATTGGTCACGACCAAACGCCTATGCCGACCTAAAAACGTTCTGGGAACCGTTGATGTCGTCACAATGAGCCTTACTTACGGCCATATAACCCGGTGAAGGTCGCCTTCCCAATCGCGTTCTGATTCAGATAGTACCCCACCATCGCCCCGGATGCCTCCGGCTTCAACGGCAACTGATTCACTTTTAATGCGAAGACGGTAAAAATGTAACGGTGCGGCTTGTCTCCTGGCGGAGGACAGGGCCCGCCGTAACCAGGCTGACCGAAATCAGTGTTGCTTTGAAGACTGCCTTGAGGAGCGATGCCGCTATCCGGTTTTCCGGCGTTGGCGGCCAGCGCCGTCACGGTAGCTGGGATATTGAAAATCACCCAGTGCCACCATCCGCTCCCAGTCGGGGCATCCGGATCATAAACGGTCACGGCGAAGCCTTTGGTATCCTTCGGGGGATTCTGCCAGTGAAGCTCCGGGGAGACATTGCCACCACTACACCCAAAACCCGAAAGCACCTGTTCGTTCGATATTGTCTCTTTGTGTTTGATGACCGGACTCGTTATATGAAATTCTGCCGCAAGAGTCGGACTGGCGACGAACATGAAGATGACTGACAACCACAATCGAATCATTGTTTGCTCCTTTCCTAGAATAGGCGAACCTCACCATCCACTGACTGTTCTTCTGCCGCAGGATGTCGCTCTCGTTATACCGCGAGCCGGGTACCAAAGGTTCCGACACTCTTCTCCAGTCCTATCTGTTCCCTTCACACTCCGACGAACAGTGTATGTCATGCTCAAAGAGAAACGGAGTCGGGATGAGCGAGCCCGCTTTCGCCGGACCCGCTCATCAGCGTGTTACTGAATCTGCTGCGGCTCCGCATAGAGGAAATCATCCATCATGACGATATCATGCGTTCCGTCATCATTCGGCCCCGGCACAGTATCACCGCTCGTGATCTTCACTTTGGCGATGCGGGAGTCGGTAAAGACGATACCGAGGAAGGACACGCTTTTCTCGCCCGGCGAGGCCGGCACGACACTCTTGAAGAGGAGCCCTCCATCGGTGCCAAAGTACTCAATGAACGTACTGGGGCTACGATCGCCATTGATGTGGTTGGGCCCGCTCCCATTCGGTTGATCGACGTCGGTAAGAACCGCGCCGAACCCTTTGGTCGTTGCCGGTTTGTCGGCCAGCGTGCCGGGAGGAGCATTGGCTCCGATCGGCACGAAGAACTCCACGTTCGTGACGGTACTCCCATCTGAACCGAACAGCCGCTGATTGCTGAATGGTTGGAAGAGGGTGACGTAGCTCTGGTTGGCAAAGTGGTCCGCCATGCCTTGGGCGGTCGCTTGGACAAAACCCGTCCCCGGCGTGGTGAATCGAGCGCCGCGCGTATTCCGGAATCCTTCAAACGGCGTGGGTGCAGGGGCCGTGTCTATTGCCACTCCGCCCGCTCCGTCCCAATTGATCTCCCTGCGACCGTCGACGAGCGGACCAGCATTGTTCCCGTTGTTGGCAGCTCCCAGCGCAGCCCGGTACTGATCAACCGTGGCTTGGATTGAGGCGATGTTGGGTCCGGCCGCCTGAAACACGGCCGGCGCCACGAAGGGCTGGGGCGGACCCTGTTGAGCAATAGCCGAGCCATTGTCATCGGATCCGCAACCCACCAAGGTCAATCCCATCCCGACGACCATAAACCACTGCGCCGCTTTCATCTGCGTTCTGACCGTTCCCTGTGTCTTTCTTTTCGCAACTGTCTGTATGTTCATCTGTTCCATGACAACCTCCTCAAGGTAAAGTGATCCTGTGGCCTCTTTATAGAGACCTGTGGAGAAACAATGTTTTTGGTTTAGTTCAGTCCCGCCCGACGTCAGAGGCAAGGGCTTCTACAATGGAAATGTGGCGACATCATCGTGCTCCTTTCCGTTCAGGTTCCCTTCATGGCATGGGTGCCGTGGGTGATGGCCCCACCCGCGCGCAACGCTGCCGCGACAAGCACGGATTCGGCGATCTCGGAACCCGAGGCGCCTGTCTCTCGCGCCTTGTCTGTGTGGAGCTCGATGCAGTAGGGACATTGGGTCGTGAGAGCCACAGCGATGGCCATCAGCTCCTTGTACTTTCTTGGAATCGCTCCCTCAGCCAAGGCGGTCTTGTCGAACGCCACAAACGCCTGCATGGCTTGGGATGCATGAACCGCGAGATTCTTCATCCTGTCGAGATTCTCAATGTCGTACATGACAGCCTCCTCATGATTGCTGGTGAGTCAGTTAAGAATTGGCCCGCTCTTCTCCATGTGACCGTTCATGCTCGAATGCCGATCACTTCCAGATACTCAGCGAAGACCGTGGTGCAGTCCTTCCCTGCTCGATTGTGGGAGGACCAGAGCGCTTCGAGTTCCTGCCGAAGACGTTCGCGGCCGTCGGCGTCCAGAGACGCAAACGCTTGATTGGTCGGTCCGTAATAGAGGCGGAAGAACTCCACTACTTCCGACGGAGGAAATGGATAACTGAATGTATAGTGGCGCCTGACCAGATTGAGTTCCGACAGTCCCTTACTGAGCCGTTCACGAACCGTGGCTTCGTCACCCCACAGGACCGGCGAAGGCATCCCGGACGGCGCAATGAAAGTCGAGACGGTCTTGAACATTTGCCCGAAGAAACCCTGCGGAGTCCAATTGGCCAGGGCAATCGTTCCTCCCGGCTTGCACACTCTCAGCAGTTCCTTGGCGGCAAGGTCCGGTCGTGGCGCGAACATCGCTGCGATTCTGCTCGCCACCACGTCGAAGCTCGCATCCTCAAAGGGCAGCGCCTCGGCATCGGCTTCCTCGAAGCGAACCACCAACCCCTCGGCTTGCGCGCGCACCCGCGCCCGCTCAACCAAATTGTCGGCGATGTCCACTCCGGTCACGTCCAGACCATCCTTTGCGGCCATCAGCGCAAGCAGGCCTGAGCCACAGCCCACGTCCAGCAATCGGTATCCGGGCACAACGAGGAGCCGCTCATAGAATTCTCGCGCATTGCTTTCCGTGTAACGCGAAATTCGATCGTAGTCGCCGGCCTTCCAGATCTGTTTGAGACGAATCTTCAGACTCTCCACGTCTGGCATAATGGCGCTGCTTGTCATGGTTTTCCTCCTTGAGAAGTGTGAGTGGGCCGATGGTCGATTCGGCCATCGCCGCTGCATTCACGTGTCGCACTGTAAAGTGATTGTTCGGATAGAGCCTTATCCGGGAGTCTGTGTCTCTTGACAGGGACGTACTACGATGCGCTACTCTTGATTAGGCGTCCGGTACACTTTGCCAAAACGCCGAAGCTGCAGTGTGGAGCCCGCATGGAAATCCTCTCCGAAGTCCTCAAGGCCGTTAAGCTCGACGGAGCCATGTTTTACAACGCGGAGTTTTCAGCGCCCTGGTGCGCCCGCTCGATCGACGCACGCACCGTGACTTCGTATCTTTCGCCGAACTCTCAGCAAGTGATCATCTTTCACCTGCTCACCGAGGGCCGCGGCTATGCTCATGTCGAGGGTGACAACCGACCGCTTCCTCTCAACGCAGGGGACATCGTCATCGTTCCGCACGGCGATGCACATATATTGGGAAACGGCCCATCCGTCACGCCGGTGGGTCGCGAGCAAGTACTGGAACAAGTTTTATCTCAAGGTCTTAAAGTTTCCCGAATGGGAGGAGGTGGGGAACTCACCAAGTTCATCTGCGGCTACATGTCTTGCGATCCGCAGCTGAGCCGGGTTTTCCTTGGCGGGCTGCCACCTATTATGAAAGTCAACATCCGCGACGACTCGTCAGGCCAATGGCTGGAACACTCTATTCGCTATTCGGTGGACAATGCGGATGCGTCCAAGCCCGGTGGTGAGACTGTGCTCGCCAAGTTGTCCGAAGTCTTGTTCGTCGAAACGCTGCGACGTTACATTGCGCAGATCCCGCAGGAACAAACCGGGTGGCTCGCCGGCGTCCGCGACCCGGACGTCGGGAAAGCCTTAGCCCTAATGCATCGCAAGCCGGCCCATCCTTGGACGATTGCCGCACTCGCAAACCAGGTCGGAATTTCGCGTTCCGTACTGGCCGAGCGTTTCCGGCGTTACCTCTCGGAAACCCCCATTGCCTACCTCACACGCTGGCGGCTTCAGCTCGGCGCGCAAATGCTCAAGTCCACGAGCCATGGTGTCGCGCAGGTCGCTGCAGAAGTTGGCTATGAATCGGAGTCATCCTTCAACCGCGCCTTCAAACGCGAATTCGGCCTCCCGCCAGCCCGATTCCGCAGCCAATCGAGATCGGCCCGCGGCAGCGCTGTCCGCCGCCCATCGGCTAGCGGTTCCCGCCGCGTGAAACGATGAGGGATGGGGTGATGGTTATACCTCAGACTTTGAGCTAGACTCGCCCGCAGACCTGTTGCCTGGAAGCCGGATGATCACTCGCGAGTTTGCCTCTCACTTTGCCGACGAGTGGATTGCTTCGTGGAACAACCGCGATCTCGATCGCATTCTTTCGCATTACACAGACCATATCGAAATGTCCTCTCCCTATATCGCCTAGATTGCGAGGGGGAACCGTCAGGAGTTCCGAAAGGGAAAGGGGCTGTCGCTGCCTATTGGGCGAAAGCTCTCCAACGCATGCCCACGTTCCACTTTGAGTTTCACTCGACGTTGGTGGGCGTAGACAGCCTCGTCATCTACTATCGAGGGACGAGAGGAATGGCGGCGGAGGTCTTCGTCTTTGCTCCGAACGGGAAGGTTCAAAAATCCTTGGCCCACTATGCGTAACATCTGGCAGAAGTGCGATGAACTTCTTTTCAGCTACGTCACATAGAAGACATGATCATGTTGGAACTCAGACCGGCCTGCGAACATTGCAATGAAGCGCTGCCGCCCAACTCCCTTGAGGCGCGCATCTGCTCCTATGAATGTACGTTCTGTGCCGCCTGCGTTGAACAGGTGTTGGGCAATGTCTGTCCCAATTGCGGCGGCGGCTTCGTGCCCAGACCCGTCAGACCGTCGACAAACTGGAAAAACGACAATTTTCTTGGCAAGGACCCGGCAAGCACGACAGTACAACACAGGCCAGTTGACGGGGCAGCTCATGAATTATTCTCGGCCGCTATCAGAGCTGTGCGTCCTGAAAATCGGTAGGAATGGTGGTATGCAATCGGTGTCTGGAACAGCCCGCTACCAAGGTCTGGTTAGCCGGCAACACTACAACCTCTCATACTCCTCCCGTACCAACTGCGGGTCATACGTGCGCTCCAGCCTGCGGACAATGAAGTGACCCCGCGCCATCTCCTGGAAATGGTCGATGAACAGGACGTTGACGACGACACCTCCGGCGGCGCCGATCACGGGTACGGCTTGCGCAGCAACCTTCTCGGACACGTTCACACCGAAGCGCGTAGCCAGCTGTGCAATGAGCCTGACGATGGCCGGTGCGCCCTCCTCCACCAGACCTCTCTGGGCGATATACCCCGCAGCCTCCGAGACTGACTTCGCCAGAGCGGCGCGCATCAGGAAGTAGGCGGATTCGCTCGCGTCGTCGCTCTTGCTGGGCCCGCCAAGAGCGAAGACCTCAAGGCAGGCCAGTTTGGCGTCCGGCGTGCGGAGACGTTCACCCTCACTTCGTGCGATATCCGCAATAGAGCGCAGCATGATCGTAGTAGATAGGGGCAGTTCGACCGGGAGACCGACCAGTCCGAGAGCGCCTCCCCCTGCGCCGGTCGCCACCACTGCGAGCTTGTGGAGAAACTCCCAAGAGTTCGACTTCGGCTTGTCGTCAAGGGTCAGCAGCGCGGCCTGTAGCGCCGTCTCCAGCGACCTCCTTGTCGCCTCGTTGACGACTTGTGCCCATTTCCCCGGAAGAAGCTGCAGCGCCTTCTCAATCGGCATGCCGATGAGTCCCGTAATCTTCGCGGCAAGACCGGGATTCTCCAGGAGCGCCTTGGCGTACCGGAGCGCTTCTTGATCTTCGTACGATAGCTTCACACGGCCCTCATTCTTCCGGCTGTTGCCCAATTATAAGGGGAGCTGATACGGAAATCGTGGCCCAATCGGATTATTTTTGCCAGCCCCGTTATTCAAAGACACTCTCCTTTCGCCAGGAATGTCGCTCGCTTACACGACGTTATCAACTTAATCAATCCGAAACGACCCATCTGTCGATTTTGACAAGTCTCGACGACTATCTTATGCAAGCCGGTATGGTAAAACCCTGAAGGGAGGAACATGTCATGAAATACCTTTGCTTGGTGTATGTTGAAGAAAAGACGCTTCACGCGATGCCGCAGAACGAGCGGATCGCGCTTTCCAACGAATCAATGGCATACTGCAATGATCTGCAGAAGCAAGGCCAGCTCCTTGCCGCCTCACCGCTTCATCCGGTGGAAACCGCCACGACCGTGCGAGTCCGCGAGGGTAAGACGTCGACGACCGATGGGCCGTTCGCCGAAACGAAAGAGCAGCTCGGCGGCTACCTGCTGATCGATGTCAGAGACCTCAACGACGCCGTACGTATCGCATCAAAATTTCCCGCATCCCAGTATGGGAGCATCGAGGTTCGGCCGCTCAAAGAAAACGGGTGCGCGTAACAACCAGCCGCTATCATGCCGGGAGTCACACGATGAAATTCATGTTGATCGTGCATCATAACGAAGACGCCTTCGAGAAAATGGACAAGGAGACGCAATCGCAACTCCTCACCGAATCCATCGAACTGACGCACCAATTGCATGCCACAGGACAATACGTTCATGCTTCGCCGCTGCACCCGGCAGCCACGGCAGTCATGGTACGGGTGCGTGAAGGCAAACCGCTGGTGACTGACGGCCCCTTCATCGAAACCCGCGAACAGATCGCAGGATATTTTCTGATCCAGGCGCAGAATCTTCGTGAAGCCATCGACATTGCGGGCAAAGTGCCGGGCGCGCGCATCGGAACGGTCGAAGTGCGGCCGTTGATCGAGATTGCGGGATTGCCAAACACTCATGAGGCGTGAATTGTATCAAGCGGAGGAGTTGCGGGTTTCGAGTTTCTCGTCTCGAAAGTAACACGAAACCTTGAACTCGCAACCCGAACAATTTGATTCACGAGATACGAACGACGAAGAAAGGAGCACGGAATGAGCACGATTCGGCTACTGGTCGGAACCAAGAAGGGCGCGTTCATCCTGACGTCGGACGGCAATCGGAAACAGTGGACGGTCAACGGTCCCCTGTTCGCCGGATGGGAGTTGTACCATCTCAAGGGATCGCCCGCCGATCCCAATCGGCTGTACGCCTCGCAAACCAGCGGTTGGTTCGGGCAAGTCGTTCAGCGTTCGGATGACGGCGGCAAAACGTGGACTCCGCCGGGCACCAAACCCGAAGATTTAATGAGCCCTGACGGCATGCCGAAGGGCGAGAGCAATATGTTTCTCTACGATGCTTCTGCGGAAACTGGGAAACCGCTCACGACGCACCAGCATTACGACGGCTCACAGCGTCCGTGGGAATTCAAGCGGGTGTGGCATCTCGAACCGTCGCTGACGGATCCTGACACGGTGTATGCCGGCGCGGAGGACGCGGCGCTGTTCAAGTCGGTGGATGGAGGGAAAACGTGGAAGGAACTGGCGGGACTGCGAAGCGCGAAGGGACAGCTCTGGCAACCTGGTGCCGGCGGGATGTGCTTGCACACGATCGTGCTGGACAAGGTCAGTCCGGATCGGATCTTCGTGGCCATTTCAGCTGCCGGCACGTTCCGCAGCGACGATAGCGGCAAGACATGGAAGCCAACCAACAAAGGCTTGGTCTCGAAGTATGAACTGCCCGATCCGGACGCTGAAGTCGGCCACTGCGTGCACAATATCGCAATGCATCCTTCACGCCCGAACGTGCTCTTCATGCAAAAACACTGGGACGTGCTGCGCAGCGACAATGCCGGGGAATCGTGGCATGAGATCAGCGGTGATTTGCCGAGCGATTTTGGATTTCCGATCGTCGTGCATGCTCATGAACCGAACACTGTGTATGTGGTTCCAATCAAGAGCGATTCCGAACATTATCCGCCGGAAGGAAAATTACGCGTGTACCGCAGCCGGACGGGCGGGAACGAATGGGAAGCGCTCACGAACGGTCTGCCGCAGCGCGATTGCTATGTGAACGTGCTGCGCGACTCAATGTCGGTCGACTCGCTTGATCCCTGCGGCATCTATTTCGGAACATCCGGCGGGCAAGTGTATGGCTCGGCGAATGCCGGTGACAGCTGGACCGCGATCGTCCGAGATCTTCCACCTGTTTTATCTGTCGAGGTCCAAACATTACCATGATACGGGTCGTACTTCCGGCACATTTGCGGACGTTGGCTCGCGTCGATGGCGAGGTGGTGCTGGAGGTCAAGGGGGAGGTCACGCAGCGTTCGGTGCTCGACGCCCTCGAAGCCCGTTATCCGATGTTACGTGGGACGATTCGAGATCACGGCACGCTCAAGCGCCGGGCATTCGTGAGATTCTTCGCCTGCGAGCAGGATCTATCCCATGAATCACCGGATGCCCCGCTACCCGATGCGGTCGCTACGGGAGCCGAGCCGTTTCTGATCGTGGGGGCCATGGCGGGAGGCTAGCCACCCATGTCGATTTTGAGACGTCCCGTTCGACTAAGAGATAGACGCCGGTTGATTCGATTTAGAGGAACAGACCATGCACAAGATTACGCCCTGTTTGTGGTTTGACGACAAGGCTGAAGAAGCGGCGAAGTTTTATGTCTCGATTTTCAAAAATTCAAAACTCGGACAGGTCACCCGCTACGGAGATTCCGGCGCACAGATCTCAGGAAAGCCGAAGGGCTCGGTCATGACCGTGACATTCGAGATCGAGGGACAGGAATTCGTCGCCCTCAACGGTGGTCCGCTCTTCAAATTCACCGAGGCGGTCTCGTTCATGGTGAAGTGCGAGTCGCAACAAGCCTGGCCCTTGAGGCAATCGGCATCGGTCCGGGCGATGAGGTTGTTACAACACCCTACACCTTTACCGCCACCGCAGAGGTAATCCGTTATCTCGGGGCCGACCCGGTGTTCGCGGACATCGATC
>DATIQH010000530.1:0-9944 GCA_035471155.1 Nitrospiraceae bacterium
CCAAATGCGAGGACAATATAGGGTAAGGCTGCAATCGGCTGCTCTAGCCACACAGGATGTCCCTGGGGGCGGAGAAACCCAATTGCCACAAGAAAAATCAGTCCTCCGGGGAAGAGAACGGTACCGATAGATTTCCAAAACAGACTCAGCATAGCCTGTACCTGTGTATACAGTGGTCTGGGGACCTCCAACCTTGTGCCAAATCCATACCAGCCGGCCCAACTTAAGGAAGTGTGTGTAAGTGGTGAAGAAGCTGTTCCCACGCTTCACTTGTAGCGGATCTAGGTACATGAGGTGTTCGATAGCTGCAGTCGTAGGGGCTCTAGAAGTACGGGCTGAGGCAGGTCCGTTTTTGAACAATCGGATGAGGTTTCTGTGACAGAATATGTGAGCTGGAACTTGTTAACCCGATATGTTTAGGGATGTCCCGATGTCATCCGGAGGGCACCGGAAGTTCGGTCTACGTGAAGGCTGACCGCTCCATCTAATACTTGCAGGAGCAGTTCACCCACTAATTGCCGCCGCCAACCATGAAGGATGGGGACAGTGAGGGTTGTCCGATTCTGCTTGGCTTCCACCAAGAGTTGTAGATCTGCGCTGGTGGCGAGCATGGTGGGGGCAATCCCCTCCTCTGCCGCGCGGGCTTTCAACACAGCTTGCAGGAGTTCGACAATGCCGGTCGACTCGGGGTCCGGTTTCCGATCGGAGGGGACTTCCGGCCATGCCGACGGTGGAAGGGCCAGTGCCGATGTAATGGTAGCCAGTAGTTGTCCGCCATGTCGATCAACCTCGGAAGAATGAACGCCGCGGAGACCACGGAGATCGTTGACTGATTTCGGTGGGTGGCGCGCGAGTTGGATCAGCACTTCATCTCGCATGACGCGGCCGCGTGGCACGTTCCGACGTCGGGCCTCCGCTTCTCGCCAGGCAGCCAATTCACGAAGCACCGCAGCCCCCTTGGGCTTGAGTGTGTCCCATCCCCGAATTCGTTGGTATCGCTCCTGAGGCTCCCGGCTTTTTTCTCCTACGGCTGTTTCGAGACGCGCAAATTCCTCGCCGACCCATTCTGATCGGCCGAGTGTCTTCAGGCGATCTTGTAAATGTGTGTGAATCGACAAGAGGAATTCGACATCTTCCAGGGCATATGCGATTTGGTCATCCGAGAGCGGTCGCGCGCTCCAGTTCGTGAAGGTATGGGCTTTGGCCAGCTTCGTGCCATGAAGCCGCTGGACTAAGTTTGCGTAGGCAACTTGGGCGCCATACCCGACCATGGCGGCAGCGATCTGAGTATCGAAAAACGGTTTTGGAATCTGCCCGGCATGGATGGCGAACAGATCGAGATCTTGCCGCCCGGCATGAACGATCTTCTCAATCTTGGCATCGCAGATGAGTTCCCAGAAAACATCGAGAGATCCACTGGCTTGCACTGCAGGAAAATCGATAACAGCGGCCGTGGTCGTAGTGGCGACCTGGATCAGCTCGAGTCGTGGGACAAAGGTGTCTTCCCCGACGAATTCCGTATCCAGCGCCAATCGTGGACTTTGCCGCAAAGTTCGGCAGAGGCTCTCGAGCGCATGTTGATCTGTCACATACGGCGGTGGTGGCTTGAGTGTCACGAGTGTCTCATTCTGTGGGGCGGTAGGTGGCGTCCGGTGAGCGTGGAGGTTCGACATTGCTGAGGCTCAAGTATTCCTTTAAGAACTGGTAGGCCTCCAACATGCGGCGCAATTCCGGTTCGGCGCTGCGATCGCCGTTATTCGAATCGGGATGGAATTGTTTGGCCTTCTGACGAAAGGCGGCGGTGACATCGGCGAGCGAACTGCCGAATTCGACCCCCATAGCAGCATAAGCATCCATCGCATTGTTGATGCCGCTCGACCCTTGAGAGAGGTCGCCGCCTCCCCCACCGGCCGCTTTCAACATATCGGCCAGACTGATCTTCTTGCGCCGGCGCCGGGGACGCTCTCGTATTTCGCTATCGAAATCGTCCCAGCGGTCTTCGACAAATTCAAGACGAGACTCCAAACGCATGGCGCCGGAGAGATCACGGATCTCCGCTATCTCATCTTCAATTTGAGCCAGCGACTTGATGACTTCCTCCAACCCCTGTTCCACGCGAAAGAAACTGTCGACCCGCTCCTGCATCATCGTATCGACGGCAAGATCCAGACTTTCTACCGCTTTCGGGCGCAACGAATCGATGCGCCGTCTCATCCCGTTCTGAAACTTGATAAACTTGCTTTGCGAAAACGCCATCTGGCCAAGCTCTCTTCCTGGGCGCGCATTGTAGCACAGCCCGGTCGCATGCCAGAAGGGTGGGAAATCGCTGAATTCTGTGGGTTGAATGGTCAGGATGACGCGAAGTCGTCGCTGAGTTTCGTACGGCGCCGGGCTACTCCTGTTTCACGTGCGGCTGCCGCCACGGCTTTGGCCACGCGCGGGACGATTTCCTTATCGAACACGCTCGGAATAATGAAGTCCTCGCTGAGAGCTGCAGGGGGAATGGTCTCGGCCAGGGCCTTGGCCGCTGCCAGTTTCATTGCTTCATTGATGTCGCTCGCCTGCACATCCAGCGCGCCTCGAAAAATTCCGGGAAAGGCGAGCGCATTGTTGATTTGATTCGGATAGTCCGAGCGCCCAGTGGCAAAGATTCGACAGTGGGAAGCTGCTAATTCGCGAGGGACTTCAGGGTCGGGATTGGCCATGGCAAAGACGATACGATCAGCCGCCATGAGATCCAAGTCCTCTGCCGTGAGGATATTGCCGACCGATAGTCCGATGAAGACATCGGCCCCCTTGAGAGCGTCTTGGAGTGTCCCTTGAGGACGATCAGGGGTCATGCAGGAGGCGAGATCTGTTCGGCAAGCACGCAACTGCTGGCCGTCCCCTCGTAAGACGATACCGTGTGGCTCGCATCCGATCAGGTGAGAGAGGCCGGCGGCAAGCAGCATCCTGCAACAGGCGGTTCCAGCGGCGCCTAGACCGTTGACGACCACGCGGATATCCTCCATTCGTTTCCCTGTGACAGTCAGCGCATTCGTCAAGGCCGCAAGGAGCACCACAGCCGTGCCGTGCTGATCGTCGTGCATCACCGGAATATCGAGGGTGGCCTTTAAGCGGCGTTCGATTTCGAAACAGCGCGGTGAACTGATGTCTTCCAAATTGATGGCGCCGAATCCTGGAGCAATGGCCTGAACTGTGCGAACAATTTCGTCAGGATCTTGCGTGTTGAGGCAGATCGGCCATGCATCGATTCCTGCAAACTCCTTAAACAGCATGGCTTTGCCTTCCATCACGGGTAGCGCGGCTTCCGGGCCGAGATTGCCGAGGCCCAGCACCGCAGATCCGTCGGTGACCACGGCAACCGTGTTGCCCTTGCCGGTAAAGGCATAGGCTTTGGTCTTGTCCTTCGCGATAGCTTGCGAAACTCGTCCGACTCCCGGCGTATAGACCATCGACAGCACGTTTCTTGTGGTAATGGGCAACTTGCCTTGGACGCGAATTTTTCCGCCAAGGTGAAGAAGGAAAATCCGGTCGGAAGCCGAGAGGACTTTTACGTCTGGGAGTGCCCTGATCCGAGCAAGCACCCGCTCTCCATGCGCTTCGCTCTGGACGTCGATGGTCACATCTGGGACCATACGACTGGATGTTGCGGAGACGATATCCACGGCGCCCAAGTTGGCGCTTTCCTCGGCAAGGACAGCGGCCACTTTTGCGAACATGCCTGGTGTATTGGCAAGTTCAAGACGAACGGTCAAGCGGTAATTTGAGTAGGGTTCAATGTCCGTCATTGCTGATCCTGCTGTTCATTAGAGACTACCACAAGGCGGGTCCCGAACCAGAGCTGATTCTATATTACGATTCAAGATTGGGCAGGAGAGAACGAACAGTGATCTGTTGACAGCAAGACGGCATTTTCGCTAGCGTACTTTATGTGCTTTCGGCGCACTGGACACATGCTAACCCAATAATACTCACCTTAAAGTAGAGGGGGTACCACATGATGAAGAGTCTTGTAATAGCAATCATGGCAGTGGCTGTAGCGGTGGTATTCAGCGCACCGTCCTTCGCCGGTGACGAGAAATCGGAGAAGAAGGATGAGAAAAAGGGCGGCTACGTTCTTGTGTACGGCGACGACGACAAGAAAGATAAGAAGGATGAGAAAAAAGGTGGTTACATTAATACGTTTGGTGATGAAAAGAAGGACGAGAAGAAGGACGGCAAGTAAACGCGGCACATGTCGTTCGTCTGATCGGATAAACCACCCCTAAACAATTCCGAAGAGGCCTGTGATTTCACAATCACAGGCCTCTTCCGTCATTCGCGCATTGACCCTTCTCAGACCTCGATGCTACCGTGAGCCATGCACAACTCCTCAGACGCAACAAGACGTAATCGCCTCGTTCACGAAACCAGTCCCTATCTCCTCCAACATGCCGCAAACCCGGTAGACTGGTACCCCTGGGGACCGGAGGCCTTGCAGGCCGCAAAAGCTCAGAGTCGCCCTATCCTCCTCTCGATCGGCTATTCCTCTTGTCACTGGTGTCATGTGATGGAGCGCGAGTCCTTCGAGAACGAGGCAATCGCGGCGCTCATGAACCGGCATTTTGTTTGTATTAAAGTCGATCGGGAGGAGCGCCCTGATCTCGATGAGATCTATATGCAGGCCACAGTCACCCTTAATCATGGGCAGGGTGGATGGCCAATGACGGTTTTTCTCACGCCGGACCAGGAGCCGTTCTTTGCCGGAACCTATTTCCCTCCTGACGATCGCTGGGGCCGTCCCGGATTCCCCAGCCTTCTCAAGAAAATTGCCGACGCGTGGGAAACAGATTCCGCCGGACTCACAAGTCAGGCCCGCCAGTTGACCGAGCGGTTGAAGAACGAACTCAAGACGGTATCTCCTGTTTCCGTCAGCGCCTCCGTGCTCGACGAGGCCGTGATCCAGTTCCGCGAGAGTTTCGATGAGCGATATGGCGGATTCGGCAGTGCGCCGAAATTCCCCCCGGCCGCGGGGCTTTCGTTGCTCCTCCGCTGTTACCGTCGAACTGGAGAGAGCCGAACCTTACAGATGGTTACCCGCACACTCGATGCAATGGCGGCGGGGGGAATCTACGATCACATCGGTGGCGGATTTGCTCGATACTCCACCGACGAGCGCTGGCTGGTTCCCCATTTCGAGAAGATGCTCTACGACAATGCCCTTCTAACCCGAACCTACCTGGAAGCCTATCAAGTTACCAGACAGATCTCTTATCGCCAGGTCACGACGGACGTGATCGACTATATTCTTCGGGAGATGACCGATCCTGCCGGGGGATTTTATTCTGCGACGGATGCGGACTCAGAAGGGGTCGAAGGGAAATTTTTCGTCTGGACGCCTACGGAGGTCCAGGCCGTGCTGCAAAATGCCGAAGATACCCGCCGGTTCTGTGCCTGCTACGATATTACCGATCAGGGAAATTGGGAGCATCGGAATATCCCGAATCGATTGCGTCCTATCGAGGCGGTGCTCAAGGAATTGAACCTCACCCTTGACGAGCTGACCGAGACGATCGTTCGTGTGCGTCCCCTCCTCTATCGAGCGCGCCAGACACGAGTCCCACCAGGACTCGACGACAAAATTATCACGGCTTGGAACGGCATGATGATCTCGGCAATGGCCGAGGCGGGGCGTGTGTTAGGAATCGATCGCTATATCGAAGGAGCCACGAAGGCGGCTGACTTTCTCTTGCAGATGCACCGAACGGCCGATGGGGCACTGCTTCGCACGTCGCGCCAGGGTCGAGCCCATCTTGATGGGGTGCTGGAAGACTATGCCTATCTGGCAGAAGGTTTGATCGACCTCTATGAAGCCTGTGGGCAGGAACGCTATCTCACGGTCGCGCTTCAATTGGCCGAGCGGATCGTGGACTCATTCCAGGACAGGGATCAAGGGGGGTTCTATACAACCGCGAAAACGCATGAGACGCTGATTATGCGAGCGCGTGAAGGGGCGGATGGTGCGACGCCCAGTGGGAACGCTATGGCGACTTCAGCCCTCTCCAGACTCTCGTTCCATTATGATCGCCAAGATCTGCGCGAAGCGGCGATCGCCGGGATTCGCGCCTATGGCCGCCAGATAGCCCGGTACCCCAGAGCCTTCGCCAAAAGTCTGGCCGTGATGGACCTCCTGGCGGAAGGGCCCCTTGAACTGGCTTTGGTCGGAACGGCCAACGATCCTGGACTGGAAGCCTTGCAGTTGGCTGTACGAGAGGTGTTCCTTCCGCATCGAGTGATCGCCTTCAGCGATGGAACAGGCACACCATCCAACCATCCTCTGCTGGCCGGCAAGGGATTAGTGGCGGGGAAGTCGGCGCTTTATATCTGTCGAAATTTTTCCTGTCAGCGTCCCATCATTGATCCGCAAGAAGTCCCTGAGGCGCTGCTGTCGGCCGCGCGGCGAACGGATCAGACAACTCAACAGACACTTTTGCAAGGAGCGGCGCTTCCTGGGTCGGCCAGTCCTGAAGGGACAGCCAGGTACGCTGCGCGCCTCGTGAGTCAGTCACGCCATCACGGCCATCTGGAACATGGGTACGGCCAGTTCGGCATTACGAGACTGACGACCTCCCGACTGGGGTTCGGAACCTATCGGGTCGATACGAGAGCGCCGGAACCTCGAGAGGCGCTCAAGAAGGCCCTGCAAGAAGGCGTGAACCTGATCGACACCTCAACGAATTATATGGACGGAGACAGTGAGCGTCTGGTCGGCTCCGTGTTACGCGAACTGACCAGAAGCAGAGAGCTGGCTCGTGAAGAAGTGATCGTCGTCTCAAAAATCGGCTATGTACAAGGGGAGAATTTGAAACAGGCGGAGGCGCGTGAGCAGGCCGGACGCCCCTACCCCGACATGGTCAAATATGGCGAGGGTATCTGGCATTGTATCCATCCGGAGTATCTAGCTGATCAGCTCACATTGTCACTGGACCGGCTTGGATTGGCTGCGCTTGATGTCTGCCTACTGCACAACCCGGAATACTTTCTGTCCGAGGCAGCACATCATGAAGATGGAGACCTGGCGGCAACACGGGATACCTTTTATCGCCGGCTTGAACAGGCATTCACATTTTTCGAATCACAAGTGGCAGCAGGACGGATTAGTTATTACGGTGTGTCGTCGAATACAGTTACGGCAGATCCGTCCAATGCCGAGGCGACTTCGCTCTCTCGGATATGCGATGCGGCGCGAGCTGCCGCTAAGGCACAGGGCATGGATCGCCATCACTTCGCGGTGTTGCAATGTCCCATGAATCTCTATGAGTCCGGAGCGCTGGTCACACCCAATACCGGGGAAGATCAACACGAGACGGTCTTGGAGATTACGCAACGAGAAGGGATCGCGGTGCTTGTGAATCGCCCGCTCAATGCCATGCCGACGAAAAAGAGCGGTGTGGTTCGGCTGGCGGACTTTCCGCTCGAAGGAGACCCGGTAGACTTCGACAGCCAATGCAAAACCGTTGCGGCGCTTGAAGCGGAATATCGTACGTCCATTGCCTCAGCCCTTCAACACAGTGGTCAAGGGATGGCCCCGGGAGACTTCTTCACCTGGGCTGTTGAATTGACGCGCGTGCGGCCTCAGATCCAAGGGCTAGAACATTGGGAACAAATCGAGCATCAAATGATCGCGCCTCATATCAACCAAGTGATGCAGGCATTGTCACGGCACCTGACAGGAACAGCCGCCGAACAGTGGGAGGCCTGGCGCGACCGCTATGTGCCGCAGTTGCTTTCCCTGTTAGGGGGGCTTAGGAGAGAGGCCACTGAACGGAGCCGCGCTAAGACTGCTGTAGTATCGGCGAGGCTCGATCCCCTGTTGCCGGAAGCTAGACGCAAAGAATCGTTATCACGAAAAGCCCTGTGGGTATTGGCAAGTACTCCCGGTGTGACGTCTGTATTGAACGGAATGAGGACACGAGACTATGTTGAAGACTCTCTGGCTATCCTAAGGTGGGAACCAGCATCGATTGTGAGACCCCTCTATGAAGCCGTGAAATCACCATAGTTGTTTGTGGGTGTGTGAGGCCCGTTCGAATTGTTTCACAGAATTATGCACAGCGATTTCAGTCACCGTCATACGATTAGCACAAAGTATAAATCGTCAAATACATTGCTTCTATATATCGATAAGTTCAAGTAATTGTTCCTTGGTGCTGGTGCGGTTCTACTAGAAAATGATTGCGTGGTTCTAGTCGGGTTGGAGAAAACTTTACGAGAGGCGATCTGATTGCACAACGAGGATAGAGTTTCGTTTAGATAGTTACTTTCCTATTCTTAGCAGACCCTGCCACATGTGTAACGCTTGCCGCGCCCACGGGCTATCGTCTTGTCTTTGTCGGCTGTCGTGGTGTATTCGCCTGGTGCTCAACGAGTCGATTCGCGCGGCGACATCTCGATATTGCGGAGCTTCACGGCGAAGCCATCGATAGGCCTCCAACGCTTCAGGAACACGACCGAGCGACTCTAGTGTTCTTCCTAAGAGATAGAGGATCTGCACTTGTTCTTTCGATGATGTCGAGGGTGCTTGCAAGGCCCGACGAAAGGCCGCGACAGCCTCTTCTTGCTTCCCACTCTTCTTAAGGCTGAGCCCCATTTGAGCGAACCCCTTTACCGCGTAAGCCGGGTCCTGTGCGGCTTTCTCAAAGTGCTCTACTGCTTGCCTGAAGAGCCCCACGTTCTTAAGCACCACCCCTTGTTCATAGGCTTCATGCCCGTTCGGTGTTTCTGCCGATGTAGTGGCTTCAACCGCTTGAAACTGTGTCTCTAGAAAGGGAGCACCATTTTCACTCACCGACGAGGTTCGATTTGAGGCAGGATGATTTTCCTGTGTCAGGGACAATGCATTGGTTTCGTTCACGTTTTTGTTTCCTGTGGGAAGATTATGACAACAGCTGACAAGAAATTCGCAAATCCTGGACCATTCAAGTTGGTTTGGAAACCCGTTACGTTTCACATCTTTGCAAATTTTCCAATGGTACGAGATTAGGAAAAACCGCTCATCTTTCGACAGGTTCGTTCAAAATTGCCCCTCTGCTCGGCCGGCTTTGGCTCGTCTGAATCACGAACAACGAGGAGAATGCGTGAGCTAGAAGGTGACTTGCCGAAGATTGTGGCGATTGGCAAAAAACCACTGCACGGTCTTCTTAAGTCCTTCCCGGAGCCTGTGTTTTGCCTGAAAGCCAAAGAGTTCTTTAGCCCGGCTGACGTCCAGGCACCGTCGAGGCTGTCCATTGGGCTTGGTGGTGTCCCAATCGATCTGTCCTGTAAAGCCTGTCTCTGTGGTAATCAAGGTGACAAGATTACGAATCGTGACTTCTTCTCCTGTCCCCAGATTGACCGGTAGACTTCCTTCATAGTGCTCGGCAGCACGAAGGATACCTTCTGCGGCATCTTCAACATATAAAAACTCTCGAGACGGAGTTCCGTCTCCCCACAATGTGAGCGTGGCGTGGCTTGCTTCTTTCGCCGTCACACATTTGCGTATTAAGGCCGGGATGACGTGAGACGTTGCGAGATCAAAGTTATCGCGCGGACCGTAGAGGTTCACCGGGAATAAGACGATTGAATTGAACCCATACTGTTCACGATAGGCCTGCGACTACAATAGAAGTTTGCTCTACTAAAGTACGAAATAAAGTCTCCGCTTCTTTTAAGGACTCTTCCGCATGTTTTCTTACTGACACTTCATTTTTTGCTGAAGACAAAGCAGATCTTAACGCTCCGCTGAATTGATAAACAAATAGACTCACAATCCCATTTAATAAAATAAAATTTCCCGCAATGCTAATATTGATAATTCTAGATTCTGGATTTTGATTTGAATGGATGTTTGCCGCCAAGATAACGATACCTGAACTGATAAGTAATACTATCCCCAACGCGCCTCGACCCAAGCCTAAGCCTGC
>DATIQH010000531.1:0-3839 GCA_035471155.1 Nitrospiraceae bacterium
GGTGTGTTGGCCGGTATCATTGGCACAATCCAAGCCACGGAGGCCTTGAAACTCATTCTGGGAATCGGTCATCCTCTTACGAACCGGTTCCTGGATTTCGATGCGCGCAAGACACAGTTCAGAGAAATCAAAGTGAAACGCAATCCCGACTGCGCGCTCTGCGGGACGCACCCGACGATTACTGAACTGTTCGACGACGGCGATCCATTTGCCGGCTGTGCCGTCCGGCCGTAATTATTATTGACGTAGCAAGGTGGAGTCGCCATGGCCTCAATGAAAGCCCTAGTCTGTCGCGAATGCGGAAAAGAATATCCGACGAAGGCAATCCATGTCTGCGAGATGTGCTTTGGCCCCCTCGAAGTAAAATACAACTACGAGGAGATTAAAAGAAACATTTCTCGCAAGAAGATCCAAGATGGACCCCACAGTATCTGGCGCTATGCAGACCTGTTACCGGTGGAAGGTCCGACCTTTCTCGGCCCACATGCCGGAATGACCCCGCTGGTGCGCGCCAAGAATCTTGGCGCGCATCTTGGCTTGGACGAGCTCTATATCAAGAACGATACGGTCAATCACCCCACGCTCTCGTTCAAGGATCGAGTTGTCGCCGTCGCCATCACCAGGGCTCGTGAATTGGGGTTTGAAACCATTGCCTGCGCCTCGACCGGCAACCTGGCCAATTCCGTCGCCGCCCATGCCGCTGCCGCAGGAATGCGCTGCTACGTGTTTATTCCAGGCGATCTGGAAGCCGCAAAGGTGCTCGGCAACTTGATCTATAAACCCAATGTCGTGGAAATCGAAGGCAACTACGATGACGTGAACCGCCTCTGTAGCGAGATCGCCGGCGAGCACGGCTGGGCGTTCGTCAACATCAACATCCGGCCCTATTACGCAGAAGGCTCGAAAACGTTGGCGTTTGAAACCGTCGAGCAGCTCGGCTGGCGTACGCCGGACCAAGTCGTCATCCCGATGGCGTCAGGTTCGCTCTTGACCAAGATCTGGAAAGGCCTCCATGAAATGAAGTACGTGGGATTGCTCGATGAGGTCAGGACCAAGATCAATGGTGCGCAGGCTGAAGGCTGCTCGCCGATTTCCACGGCCTACAAGGTAGGGCGTGACTTCTTCAAACCCGTGAAACCCAAAACCATTGCAAAGTCCCTGGCAATCGGTAATCCAGCCGATGGGTACTACGCTCTGAAAGCCACCGCGGAAAGTAAGGGCTCCATGGACATGGTGACCGACGACGAGGTCGTGGACGGCATCAAGTTGCTGGCTCAGACGGAGGGCATCTTCGCTGAAACCGCAGGCGGCGTCACCATCGGTGTGCTGCAAAAACTGGTGAAAAACGGCACGATCAAAAAAGGCGATTGTACCGTGGCCTATATCACCGGGAACGGTTTAAAAACTCAGGAGGCAGTGATCGATGCCGTCGGACGACCGGTTCGCATTCAGCCGAGCCTGGTCGCCTTTGAGAAAACATTTAAAATGGGCAAGAACGGTGGTGGTGACGCATGATTAAAGTCCGCATTCCGACTCCGCTGCGCCCGCTGACCAAGGGCCAGGGAGAAGTTGAAACGAAGGCCGCGAGCGTGCTCGATATGATCGAGGCACTCAACGCGGCTCATCCCGGCATTAAGGATCGCCTCTGCGACGACACGGGTGAACTGCGACGATTCGTCAACATTTATGTTAACGAGGAAGATATTCGATTCCTCAAGGGCAAAGAGACCTCGCTCAAAGACGGCGATGAAGTCTCGATCGTGCCCGCCATTGCGGGAGGCGCATCATGCCACATGTGAAAGTGCACGTTCAGTTTCCAGAAGACAAGATCAAAGAGCCGGTCATCTATCAGATCGGTCACGAATATAAAGTCATTACGAACGTCCGACGAGCCGATGTGCGTGAAACCACCGGATGGATGGATCTCGAACTGACCGGGGACAGCACGGAAATCGACCGGGCGATCGTAGGCCTTCGCAAGAAGGGCGTCATCGTCGATCCGATCGAATTGAATGTGGTGGAATAACGGAAGTGGCATTCAGCCATCAGCTCTCAGCCTTCAGCTCTGAGAAATTCTTATGAATGGAAGCTGACGGCTGAGAGATAATCTAACTATGGAACTCACTGAACAACAAATCCAGCGATACAGCCGGCAGATTATTCTGAGCGACGTCGGCGGCAAGGGCCAGCTGAAGTTGAGCAAAGCAAAGGTCTTGCTCATCGGCGCCGGAGGGCTTGGCTCGCCTGCCGGACTCTATCTCGCCGCAGCCGGTGTCGGCACTATCGGTCTGGTCGATGGCGACGTCGTCGATCTCTCGAATTTGCAGCGGCAAATCCTGCATTCCACGGCCACGGTGGGCCTGCCGAAAGTCGAATCTGGCCGCAAGACGCTGTCGGCGATCAACCCGGAGATCACGATCAAGACCTATCACCAGAACGTCGACAGCGACAATGTCCTTCCACTGATATCCCAGTACGACATGGTGCTGGACGGATCCGACAACTTCGCCACACGGTTTCTCGTGAACGACGCCTGTTTCTTTGCCAAGAAGACGCTTATCTCCGCCAGTATGTTTCGCTTCGAAGGACAACTCACGACGATCAAGCCCCATGCCGGCTATCCCTGCTACCGCTGTCTCTACCCGGAACCGCCTCCGGCAGGGCTCGTTCCCAATTGCCAAGAGGCCGGTGTCTTAGGAGCTCTCGCCGGCACCATGGGCATTCTTCAGGCGTCGGAAGCGATCAAGGAAATCCTCGGCATCGGCGAAACCCTGGCCGATCGCTTATTGATCTATGACGCGCTTGAGATGAAATTCAGAAAAGTCGGACGCCCCAAAGATCCGGCTTGCCCGCTCTGCGGCCAGAATCCGAAGATCAAAAATCTTAGCATGGACTATGCTGTCAGCTGCACCATTTAGCTAACAGGAGGCTGAAAATGCCTGCCAGCTGCGTTCTCGCATCGTTCAGACCCTCAACGTACCCCAGAGGGTACGCCTCGGACCTTCACTCACTGCGGCCTTGCTGGACAACCATTTTGAGCCTCCTGTGTAACGTTGGGATCAGATAGCGTGTCTGATCTCATCATCCCTCAATCGATCCTCGACGACATGGTGGCCCACGCCAGGGAACTCGATCCCTACGAGTGTTGTGGTCTCCTGGCAGGAACCAACGGAGCCGTCACCCATGTCTATCGAATCAAAAATATCGTGGCGCTCGAAGGGGCTGAGAAATTGTCGTCCTTCGACCCGGCCAAGGTTGCTCATTTAGAACGATTGTCGCCGGCCGAGCGAGCCGAGATCGCCTTCGTGATGGACATGCAGGACTTTTCCGTTGCAAAGAAAGACATTCGAAACAAGGGGCTCGACCTGCAAGTGGTCTACCACTCCCATCCCCACGACCCGGCCCGCCCATCCATCACCGACATCAAGATTGCCACCGACTACGAAGATATCTGGCCAAAGATCAATTTACCAATCCCCGCCTATCTGCTCATCTCCCTCATGGAAAAATCCAAGCCGGATATTCGCGGATACTGGATTAAGGGCGGGGTTGTCACGCAGGCGCACATCACAACTCTGGCATGATGCTGAAAAAGTCCGCCAGCAGCGTTCTCGCCTTGAAAGCATCCTCAACGTAGCCCAGAGGCTACGCCTCCGGTACTTTCATCGGCTGCGGCCTTGCTGGACGAACTTTTTGAGCATCCTGCGGGAGCCTACTTCTGTTGTGGTATCCATACTGATCATCGAAACTCTCACTCACTAACCCATACTCGGCACTTTCTGAATTGTTTCCACTTCGCCTCAATGCGATAATGATTTCCTGTTGGGCTCTTAAGCAGG
>DATIQH010000532.1:0-5674 GCA_035471155.1 Nitrospiraceae bacterium
GGGTTCCAGGGGTGACGGGGGAGGTTTCCGAGACAGCTGGGGCTGAAGCCATGTTATTTGGACTGGGGGCGGCTTGAGGTGCGGGCGTCGGTGGCGACACACGCGCCTGGGCCGACGATTTCGGTTTCATGGTCATCGGCGGCGGAGTGCTTTCGCCCAGGTAAGGGCTCAACCACTCTTCCAGCATCTCCGGTTCCATAGTGGCGACATAGGTGATGCCGCCGACAAGAATCAGGAGAAGTATCCAGAGGGTCGATCGTCCTCCTCCGCCTGATTTCTTGTGCGGATTCAGCGGGCTTCGTGCTTTCGTCGTGATCGTTTGATCGAGTTCCTCTTCCGTGAATTCCAAATCCGGTTCTGGCTGGCGGGCGAAAAGAAGAGTCCAATCAAATGGATTCAAGGCCGATGTCAGGTTCCCAACGAGCGCAGCCATCGAGCACCTCCCTACTGAGCGATTCCGTTCCACACGGGCTAATCTGTGAAAATACCTATCACCATCGCTGAGTAGAGTCAATTTTGTTGAGAAATTGCGCGGCTTGCATCTTGGCGGTTCAGTTCGGCAGAATGAACCCCCACTGATTGACGACGATGAAATCCTATCGCGAAGAGCTTTGGTTCGAGACGAAGACGCGGCGCGCCTACCTCAATATCACGCAGCAAGTTGAGGCGGTGGTCAAAAAGAGCGGAGTCCAAGAGGGGCTTGTGCTGGTCAATGCCATGCATATTACGGCCAGCATCTATATTAATGACGACGAACCAGGCTTACTCAAGGACTATGATCGATTCTTGGAGGAGCTCGCGCCTCAAGGCGCGACCTATCGGCACAACGAGACAGGAGAAGATAATGGCGATGCCCACATCAAGCGCCAGCTGATGGGACGAGAAGTTGTGGTCGCGATCACCGAAGGTCGATTGGATTTCGGCCCGTGGGAACAGATTTTCTACGGGGAGTTCGACGGGCAGAGACGAAAACGCGTGTTGGTGAAGGTGATTGGATCATGAGCCATAGGTATTTCAACCAGTGGCCAGGACCCTGTGAGAATAAACTGTTGGAGCGCTTGCTACCGCGGGAAAAGTTTGGCAACATGGAGAGCAGCGCTGCACGATTGTGCGGTAGGAGTCTGTCGACATGTTAAGTTGGTCTCGCCCCGATCCCCTCACACGAGATCTCGTGCACTTGATCAATGCCCGGCGCCATGATCATGGCGACACCGAGGCGGCGATCGATACGCTGCAAGCGTTCCTGGAGCAGGGACGGGAGTATGATCTCTTAACCGTGTTGGCGGCATTGGATGAGGACATGGCGGAATGGCTCTTCGATCTACTTGCGGAGGCATCCTGCTCCGTGCTCATCGATGGGCCGGCCGACGAAAAACTGTCCTATGCCGTTATGGCAGCCTTGGAACTTCCTCTCCAAGCCAATTTGGCCCATCCTCTCAAGTTGAAGATCGACCCAGTTGCGACGGCGGAGCTGTTGCACCGGCATCTCCGGCTTTCTGCCGGGACAGTGGTGCGCGTGGAGTCGCGCCTGTTGACCGATTCTACGCTTGAGCCGCTCAGCCTCCAGGGCTTGAATGACCATCTGAGCACGGTGGCCGATTCTCAGCGAGCCACGTCGATCGCCGCACGCCTCTATCCGCCTGTCGAGAGTACGGCCTTTCTCTTCTTCGAGTTGATCGGTGTGCCCGACTCAGGACTGCCCGATTCACTCGAGGACCGACACCGCCGGGCTCTCCTTGAAGGCCTCGTGGAGCAATGCCCCGAGTTGGCCTTGGCTCCCGATATGATTGAAGCGCCGGTGTATGCTGCCTATGCCATATTCGATGCCCAAAATGCCGTCAGGCTCCATCGGCTGGCGGATGAGACTGCGGCAGTCTGGCGCGATCTTGACCCGCTCGTCCGCGCACGCACGATCGTGCATCTCCATACGCAATGCGGCAACGGTGTGTATATGCCGGTCTGGACCGATCTGTTCGATCCCGAACTTCCTGAAGACCACGGTCCCGTATGGACCTCTCCCGATGTCTGGATCTTTACGGCCGATTTGCCCATCGAATGGCCTGGAGAAATGTTGACTAATCGGCTGCTCGCCGAGGGCTGCACCAGGTTTGAAAACCACATCGTCGAAACCCCTGACAACTAGCTCACAACTCAATCGAGTCTCGCTTCTCTCGCCTGTCGCGCGCCACCATGCCGAACAGGCTTCTGGCAGAAACTAGACAATTCGTCGATTTTTTCGATGCCCTACCCTATGCTGGGACTATTCAGCTAAGGGGTACCGATGGCTCAGCAGCAGTCTTCCGGCGGGATCATCGCCGGCGCAATCACCGTCCTGGGGCTTGGACTCGTGTGGGCGACGGTGGCCTTCAATTTCCCGTCACAAGAAGAGTTGTCTTCGGCCGCATTGCCTGCCGAGACTCGTCATGCGGCACGTCCGGTGCCTACACTACCTGACGCGCCCACGCTGGATTTATCCATTCCGACATCTCCTCCGTTGCCTTCAGAGATAGCCATACCGAAGCCGGACGACGATCGGTCGGGCGACTCAAGCGGTGAGGTTCCAGTTGTCACGCGATTGGATCCTCGCACGCTGCAGGCTACCAAACTGAAGTGCGAAGCGGAGATTGAACAATTGTGTCCTGACTCTCTGGACGGTTCTGATCGCACGCGCTGTCTGAAACGGCGTCTCAATCAACTTCCACCGCTATGCCAAAGCCAATTGCAGGAGCGGTTTGTGAAGTGGAAGGAGGATCGAAGTCGATTGATCGCGGCGTGCGACGTGGATGTCAAGCGGTTCTGTCGAGCAATCAAACCTGGGAACGGGCAGATCCTCCAGTGTCTACAATCGCATGATCAGGAGGTTTCCGATCGATGCCACCAGGCTTTTCCGAAGGGCACCGTCTTCTTTAAATAGCCGGGAGAGGATTAGCGAGCGGAGTTCTTGATTCCTGAGGAAGTGCAGAACGTCAGCGTCACGCCCGCCACCTCGATCTGGTCTCCATCCCTCAAGTCCTGTTGTCCCCCAACTTCCGTGCCGTTGACGAGCAGAGACTTCGCGCCCTGAGAAGGGCTGATGGAGTAGCTGGTGCCTCGTCTGGCGATCGTCGCCGCAGATTTGGGGGCAAACCAGCCGGTCAACCGAATGGCTGCTCCCTCTCGTGACCCGATGAGATTCACTTGTTTCGTGAGGGGGTATTCCGACCTATCGGTTTTCCCGGCAACAACCAGGGCCTTGGCGGTGTGTATGGGTCTGTCGGGTGCAGGGTCCGCTCCTTTGATCATCATGGTTCGATCGAGATCGACAAACGGGACCGACGGCGCCGTGCTGACCGGCGTATGTTCTTGGAAGACCAGCCGATGTTGGCCTATCGTGATCACATCCGTGTCACGAAGTTGGTGCCGCGTGATCGATTTGCCGTTGATGGCAGTGCCGTTGGTGCTCATCAGGTCTTCGAGAAAAAAGACGGCTTGGACCTTTACGATCCGCGCATGATGTCCTGAGACGGCGGGATCCTCGATCACAAGGGTATTGTCGGCTTTCCGACCGATCGTGAATACCTCGTTGGTCAGTTCGACCTGTCGCGAGTCGTGCCCGTGAAGTTTGACGAGCAGGGTGGCTGGTTGTGGCAACGTCTCAGGCATGGTTTCCCTCCCGTGCAAGATCCCTATGAATCGTCATGCGACAAACCGCTGTTTCAGCCTCTCCCATAGCCCTGGTTGAAGTTCATCTCGCAGCGCCACGACGACGACGGTCGTGTTGTCGTCTCCGCCGGCGTCATTCGCCATGGCGATGAGACGATCGGACATGGCGGTGAGGTCTTCCGATCCACTGAGGATATGAAGAATATCGTTCGGGTGGACATCACGGGTCAGCCCGTCTGAGCAGAGCAACAGCGTATCGCCGCTCTTGACCGGAATCTCCGTCAGTTCCACGTCGACGCTGCTCCCGACACCGAGAGCTTTCGTGAGGATGTTTCTGCGTGGGGACCAATTTGCCTCTTCTTCCGTAAGGAGTCCCTTGAGGACCTGTTCCGCAACCCAGGAATGGTCTGTGGTGAGGGCCTGGATTGCTCCGTTTCGAACGAGGTAGAGCCGACTGTCTCCGACGTGAGCGATGGCGAGCACATCTCCATTAAGCAGTGCCGCGATCACGGTAGTACCCATGCCGGCATAATCAGGCCTGCTCCACGACTCTCGATGAATGACATCGTTTGCTGCACGAATTGCACTCGCCAGACGATTAGCCGGTGCCGACACCGTGGCATCGAAGGGACCGATCAGTGGCAAGTCTGCGTTCCGGGCCGCCTCCTTCAGATGCCCATGAATTGCTTTGACGGCGAGAGCGCTGGCGATCCCGCCTGCATTGCCGCCACCCATGCCATCACAGACCACATAGAGTCCGAGCGATGAGTCGACCACAAAGTGATCCTCGTTGTAGTGCCGTTTGAGGCCGGTATCGGATTTGGCGCTATGCAATTGTTTGAGTACCAGACGACGCCTCCTTTATGCTGCGAGACTCTGCAGGCAGGCGCGGAGCTCGCCCGCGAACTCATCTGCTCGCCGGTAGCGGTGAGGCAATTCTTTCTGTAACGCGCGGTCTACGATCTCTTGCACCATTGGGGGGAGATCCGGTCGTAAGGTTCGAATAGCGGGATGTGGGTGATGGGCGACACTGAACAGTACCGCCGACAAGTTATCGGCGGTAAACGGTAGTTGCCCAGTAAGGAGTTCGAACAGCACGATGCCGAGTGAGAAAATATCCGACCGGCCGTCTACTTTTTTCCCGGCGATTTGTTCGGGGGACATGTACGTTGGTGTGCCCAAGACAATATTCGTTTCTGTCTTGCTGCGTGAGGCCATCTTCGCAATTCCGAAATCCATGACTTTCACGATGCGATCCTTCGTGAGCATGATGTTCTCCGGCTTGATGTCACGATGGATCACGCCTTGTTGATGGGCATAGTCCAGAGCATCCGCGACGGTGGCCACAGTCAGAAGGGTCTCGTTGATCGGCATCAAATTGGGCTTTCGTGCCCATTGTTTCAGAGAAGTTCCCTCGACGAGTTCCATCGCGATATACCCTAAACTGTCTTCTTCTCCTGCGTCGTAGATCGTCACGATGTTGGGGTGGGAGAGACGTCCGTTGGACTCTGCTTCGCGGAAAAACCGTGCTTTGACCTCTTGCAGTTTGCCGTCGTGGTCGATTTGATCGAGCCGCATGGTCTTGATGGCCACGAAACGTTGGATCGTTGGATCTTTCCCCAGGTAGACCAATCCCATTGCGCCGCGCCCGAGTTCTTTCAAGACCTTGTAGCGCCCAAGCATGCTTGGTGTGCAGCCATTGATTGTTGATATGGCAACCGTACCCGTTGGCTCCGACGGAGTCGCGACCGCTATTTCTTGGCTTGCGCTCTCATCTTCGGACAGCGCATGCATCTCTTTGCGTCTTGCTTGTCTGGGTGGAGTGAAGGCTTCACGGAGCGAATTCCGATTCATGATCCAGGCGGCTGTGAACCAGAGACCGGAGCCGACAAGGGCGAGGGCATACCCCATCGTGAATCGGGAAGGACCTATCTGTTCGATCAGAGGCAGGCCCACGGCTCTAAACGCTTTATTGGCGAAGAGCACGGCGACGAGGGTTGTGAGCGGAAGGATGAGGCTTCGGAGAAAGCTC
>DATIQH010000533.1:0-12572 GCA_035471155.1 Nitrospiraceae bacterium
AGTCTGCGAGGCCGCGTGTGAACTCATGACGGTCAGCAAACCCTCGATCAGTGGAACGAGGTTGTCTCGTTCATCCTTGATGGGGACAATGACGGAAGCCCATGGATGGGATGGCACGGCCATGCGGGGTCGATGTTCCTGATGCAGAAGGGAGCCAACTTGCTCACGCAAGGCATTCTACAGAATGCCGGGTGGAGCGTCAAACCACGCAGCGGGGTCCGCGCCGCGTACGAGACGAGCGAGCGGTGAGAGGGGTGGAATCGCTGATTTCACAGACTCATCGAGTCTTGCCGGTCTCGCGCTCGCCTCTCGCGCTCGTCCCGCCATTCTCCTGACGCGGCGCAATCGTGAAGCGCATCGTACCCATCAGACTCATCTCGCTGATCTGTTCTCCCACGTGGATTTCCACTTTGTACCTGCCGGGCTTCCACGCACCTTGTGGAGGGGAGAGGGTGAGATAGCCGCTGTCGTCTTCGAGCGCAATATGCATCGCATCTTGTCCAACCACCATCGTGGAGTCGAGGCCGGCGACCACTTCAGGAAAACAGCGTCCGAACACCTGGAATCCCTGATAGTGCTGGTGGAGTTGGAATACAATGAAGACTGCCGGAGTATCGGGGCGGAACTGGTTGGTCGGCTTCACCGGCACGATCTCGTGTGTACGGTGAATGCCCAGTTCTTCGTCGAATCCTTCTGCCGTCGTAATGGTACGGAACAGGCCTTGCGGCGGAGCGTCGAAGTCGTAGGGGGCAGCGTCTTGAGCGCGATTCTGAAAGTCTGGGATGGGCGGGTTCTTGGTGATCGGCAGTTCCGCAGCCCGGAGGGCCGGCAGTGCCGAGAGAGTCATGACAGCGACCGTCGCGATCGCTATCCGCACCGCTCGTCTTGCGCCTCTCGCCATCCGTTCTTGGTACACCGGTCGAAGGAGGCTGTCAAGGAGAAGAAAAGCCGACAGCTATAGAAAGCCGATTGCGGCTGTTTCCCGCCATCTGCTAGTATTCGCGCTCTTTGAAGCTAAAGGGAGCAGGGCGAGAAGACCCAGGAATCTGTGATGTTGCAAGACGCAGACGCTTTACCCCAACTTATCGGCGACTATAAGCCGGTCGATCAGTGGCAAGTCCACATCAATAGGCTTTTCTACCGTTTTCGTGGTGATCAGGTCCGTAGCTTCTACCAGACGTTTGCCTCAGCCGACTATCGACTCGCCCATGCGCTTGCAGCTGACTATTTCGAAAAAGTCGTGAAACGCGACGCCGCGCGTGCGTCGAAGTCTCAGCACCCAGCAATCAGCACCGAGTCCCTGACAGTGCTGGAACTCGGTCCCGGAAACGGCAATCTCGCTGCCTGCTTTTTGAGCCATCTTAAGGCTCTCGACAGAGGCGGGGCAGTGTATCCTCGCGTTCGATATGTGCTGGTTGATTGGGAGCAAGCCGTGCTCGATGCAGCCATGGCTCATCCGGCGCTCGCCTCCCACCACGACCGAATCGAGACGCATCGAGGGACCGTGGACCGGCTCGACTCGGTTGCGGACGGCAGCGTGGATCGCATCATCTGTAACGAACTATGGAACGATCTCCCGACGAAACTGATGTCGCGGCAGGCGAGCGAGATTGAAGAAGAGTTTATGCGACCGAACGTAAGCGAAGCATTGCATGCGAAGATTCCTGACTGGGCGGCCTTCGTTCGATCGTTCGATTCCATGAACATGGAAGCGCTCAAGGGCTTCCCTCCCTTCCTCGACGACCTGGTGTGGGAGCGTGAATATCGGACGGTCGAATGGAAAGAGGTTCCCTACCGGAAGACGATCACGGAATTTCTCAAACGTATCGATGAGCACGTGCTGGTTCCCGTCAATCTTGGGGCCTGCGCCACGATCAAGGAAGCCAAGCGTCTGCTGGCTTCTGATGCGATCGGATTCAGCAGTTTCGACGCAGGTACGGCGGATATGAACGTGTTGAACGATCCGGAGAAGCCCTGCTATGGCCAGTTTGGCGGGCAACAGAGTTTCATGGTCAACGTTGCGTTGACTGAAGCGGTCGCGAAGCAGTTGGAAGCCGGTACGATGATCGTAGAAAGTCAGCGTGAGTTTGTGGGGCGTAGCTTAGGGACCAATGTCTTGACCCTGATGGACCTCATCGCGACCCATCCTTCCGCCGGGACGAGTATGGCGTTATGGGAACAGGACCGCTTGATGCTCAAGACGCTCCGCGCATTGAATGAGACATATCGGAGCCCCTATGAGCGACGTCTGGATTTCCCTATTCCGTTAGACATACCGCCGGAGGAGCGTGAATCGTTCCAGGCCCTGGCGCGCTCGCTCACGCCGACAGGCATTCCGGACACTGTCGCCTACCTCACAGAAGAAGAGCTGGCCTTGGCTTCGAAGGATCTTGAAGACATCGGTTACGACCCACAGTCGTTCATGATCGCCTTGAGCGCGCCACCGAGCCCTGTGGATTACCTTCACTGTTTGGTCAGACCGCGTTGATTTTCGCAGGCAAAACAGCCCGATGGCTGATTTCTCTGCTTGACTCAGTTCCTGTTCTTCTATAGCCTTTATAATCTTCTCCTCGTACGAGGAAGGTTCCCACTGTTTGACCGGCCGCAACGCCGCTAGGCGAGTGGGCTTGGGTGGGGCAAAAAGAGAAAGCGAGTAATCGATGTTTGGATCGTTCGGATGGATGGAATTGGTGCTGATTCTGATCATTGTGTTGATCATTTTCGGTGCCGGCAAGATTCCACAGTTGGGTGAGGGGCTTGGGAAGGCCATTAAAGGATTTAAGAAGAGCGTCAACGAGGCTGATGCGATCGATGTGACGCCTCCTCCATCCGAGGCCCCCGAAGCGCCACCGTCTCAGGTGGCACAAGGGCAGGCTGCCCCGTCGGCTCCGGCCCCGGCTCAACCGGTGAAGCAGGTCAAGCAAGGGTAAGGAGACGTGAAGCGTGAGGCGTCTGGCGTGAAGCGCCAAGAGGAATCAAACGCTTCCTTTTTTGCGTTTCGCGTGACGCGTGATGTTTTGCGTATGAAGAACCATGTTCGGATTGGGCATCGGCGAAGTCCTCATTATTTTGGTGATCGCATTCTTGCTGTTCGGCCCCAAGCAGCTGCCTGAAGTCGCTCGACAGGTTGGGAAAGCGGTTAAGGGTTTCAAGGAGACGGCGGAGGATTTGCGGAAATCGGTCGAGCCGGAGCTCAATATGATTCAGCAAGAAGTGAAGATGGTCGAGCAGGATTTTCAGGCCTCGATCAAAGATGCAGAAGATCAGATCAATGCGGTGACGAATCCGGCAGAAAAACAGGTCGATTCAAAGGGGTCGAGCAATCAGGCGTGAGATGCTCGTGGGGGACGCGCAACTTCCAGGTTGCGGGGCCATCAACCGTCTTTATATATAGCCGACGCAGCCTGGACGGGGCTATTCTATTTTCCATGAAACATATGTAGTTCGAGGTTTACGGAGATCGTCTCTTCAACCGACACCTTCACACGTATTCGATGTTGCTTCTTCTTCAGTTTGGTATTGACCGTCATCCCTGCCCTCGTTGTGATCATCTCGATTAGTTGCACCTCCTCATGAATCACCAACAGTTGCCCTCTCCCATTCACAGAAGAATCGTATGAGAAGCATTAGGCAGATAGGACAGGCCTGTCTACTCACACTTTGTGGTGTCGCTGTGACGGTAGCGGGAACACTAATCATGATGGCCCCGGCGCATAGCGGAATAGTGTTGAAACGGATTCAATGAAGAGGTTATTCGATACTAAAGAGGGATGGCTCAGAGCATTCATCCGTCGATTTCCAACTCAAACTGCATTGATATTTGGCATGATCATACTGTCGACGGCTTCTCCATCTAACGCGGTGGCTACAGAGTCGACTCCAGAGTTTTTTCCGCTTCGTCCATTTAGTTTTGATGTTTCGTTTAATCAGCGGACATTTGCGCCAGAGCTGAGACTCATTGCTGTTCAGGCTGGAATCACTGCCTTTCGCTACGCCGACCTTGAGGTGAGAACAGTCTATCAATACTATAGTCAGCATACCCCCACATTTATTACAGACCAAAATTCTTTGTATCTGAATCCCCGCTGGAACAATTTCATCGATATCTTGGATTTTCCAAAAGACTACCCCATAAATCGGATGATTCGACATGTTCTCTTTGGACCACTGGAAGACCGGGCGGTGCCATATCTTGGAGCCCTCGCTGGAGGAACGATCCCGGGCCGAGATTCTGATTCCCCAGGCTATCTCTATGGGGGCCAGGTGGGAGTGCGATTCCCTGTGGCTCGAGGCGTTTCGCTCGATATCGGGATTCAATACATACGACTTGAAATTGACTTCAAGGGTAAATCCGACTTATCAGAACAATGGCTCTTTACTACTGGAGTACGATTCTAAACAGTATGATTATCGGCAGATCCATCATCAGCGTACGGTCGATCATACGGAGGGTCTGGAGCCTGAAGCCATTGGGCTCACAAGGCATCGTCCCGGTTCTGATCGCTCTCGGATACCTTCTGCAAGGATGCGGACTCATCTTCGATGCGGTGGAACTGGTACAGCCTCTTGTTGCGCGCGATGAAATATCCGCTATCTGCTCGCGAGGGCAGTTGCGTGTGGGAATCTCCGTTGAACCTTTTCGCCCATTTGTATTTCCAGCCGTGTATACCGACGAAGGGGTTCGTGTCACCGGCCTCGATGTGGAGCTGATCCGTGAGGTGGCCGACGCTCTGACCACCTATTGTGGCGGACAGAAACCCATCGTCCCTACGATGCGCCTCACCAGGTTCCGTGATCTCTTCATCGAGATGAATGAAGGGAATCTCGACATTTTTGTCTCATCTATCGGTGCAAACATTCCTGGCGCAGTACCCGTAGGCCTGTGGTATTCAATTCCGTATTTTCATAACGGCGGCATCGGAGCCATGATCCAAAAGCCAGAAGTGGCTGAGAGAGTACGGGCGCAATTTCAAAAGCAAGCTGGAGATCGTGACACGCTTGCGGCGATCCAAGTAGGGTTTTCTGGCTTGACCGTTGCCGCCCAGAGGGGGAGAACTTCTTCCCTTTATGCAGAAGCCAATCTTAAGACTATCCGTTTGCTCATCTGCGATTCGCTTCCAGCCTCCGTGGAGACAAAGGACCCACACATCGATGTGATTTTGTCTCAATATTCCATTCTCGATTATGTGACGAAGCACGTGTGGCCGGACTGGCACCTTCTCACACGGAATGATGGAACCCCCTTGATCCTGACGCAGGAATCTTTTTCCATTGTCACGGTTGATGAAAACAGGCGTCTGCAATGGTTCCTCAACAACCTGCTGTATCGGATGGAAGAGTCAGGGCGGTTAGAGCAGATGCGGAGGCGGTGGTTAGAAGAAGATTATGCGCCGACACGACGTGCAGCTACAGAAGGCCTGCCGTTTGAAATTTCCAAAGTGCCAGAACATTATGACCAGGGACAGTGCCGCTTCGCAACCGGAAGGTGAGCAAGGAAGACATACTGATGAAATCTCGCACGTTTCTGTTCATATCTCTGAACCTTGTGTTCTTTCTTACGTACCTAAATATTGGCTGGGCTCAGGCACCTCGTGAAGAAACCGAAAAAACCGCCCAACATTTAGCAACGCTACTCAATGTCGGACGTCTCATCGTCGAACGCAATCAAACACTGATTAATGATCCCCGGATAGGCGATAAAGGATTTACGCCAGAGGTATTTGAACATGAGGTTGTCGATGAATTCATCCGCCAGACAACCATTGATCTGAAGCATCTCTCCTCGCATCTTCCCTCTCTTGCGAAAGAATTATTGCCGGTATTGCTTCAGTCGAGCAAGGAAGTGGTGGCTGATGCGCAACTCGTGATCAATCAAAGAGGCATTGGGTATAAGAATTTCGTTCCGGCCACCTTTGGGAGCCAAGCGGCTCGAAAGTTCTCCAATCGCTCATACGTGAAAATAAAGCAAACCGCACTCAATCCAAGGAATTTGAAAAACACGCCTGATGCATACGAAGAAAACGTGTTGAAACGGCTGGCTACGCAACCGGCCGTAGACACCTCCATCACAGAATGGATTGACAATGGAGCGACCCTGAGAGCCATGACTCCGCTATATTATTTGCAAGATTGTCTGGCTTGTCATGGCAAGCCCAGAGGCATTTTGGATATTTCAGGCTATCCGCGGGAGGGCGCCCAGGAAGGAGATCTTGCTGGTGCGATCAGTATTCAGATCCCAGTGAACAAGCAGTAGCAAGCCGCCCATGAGCAACGATCGAGCAAGCTACGGGCAAGGCTCAGTGAGAAAGTAGAAAATAATCTCCGCTGACACACCTATTGCGTGGTGAAACAGCCCTGTTTGCGCTCTTAATCAGCGGGCCCTAGTGATGTCCCGTACATGAATGGTTAGGTGTGAGGGTCCCAAAGAGGCCCCGGGACTGCCGAACAAGCCCCCCTAGTGTGCCCGCCTGGTCCCCATCTAGGGGGTCAGTCCATCACTAAATCTGCCAGGATGCCACGCTCGGAAGAGCGGGGAGGAATGGTAGCCTGTAGCGTAGCGAAGGAACAAAAATCCCCCTGGTTCAAAAGCCCCGCCCGGAAGGGCGGGGCTTTTTACTCAACGGCGACTCGGTGACTGTTAGCGCATCACTGGGGCGCCCTTTTTGGCCCAGTAATAGTAGATGGACATATTGGGGTAGACGGCGTTGATATCGTTCTGTCCGACGACCGAGAACAAACATCCCGCGGCGGCCACCAACGCACCAGAATCCCCATGGAAGAGCGTATACTGCACGGAGGGCTCAAGGCCAACCAGGTGAAAATTTACGGGGTTTACATTGAGGTCATGCCCGTCCAACCGATAGCCCAATCCATGGATCGAGAGGAACTCCAGGGCCAAGCCAATCCCCCGCTTGGGGTCCACGATCCATTCTGCGATGGCTCGCGTGTTGACGATATCGCCGTTATACGTGTTGATGCCCCCTGTGCTGCCGGGGACCGTGTAGGTATAATACACCGACGCCATGTACCGCATCGGCTCGAGATTCTTTCGCCACATGAGGCCTTCCGTGAACGAGAGCCCCCCGAATTTGGTGGCCGGAAGGCGCCCCAGGGGCGAGAATCCTCCGGGGATGGAATGCGTGCCGAACGTATCCGTGCCGAACCATTGACTGGTCGGGAGGCTCATTCCGTGGTAGGTCGTGAAGGTGCCTTTCCAGGAGTCCGGGTCCTGTATGCGGTGGCGCGTCTTGAGATAGATCGTGGTGTCCCCTAGCCCAAAATCGTTAGGATGATGGGATGGTCCTGCACCAGACAATGACGGCCCCTGGCCCGGAGTGGAGTTGTACCATAAGAGTTGGGGGGCGATGTCGAGCTCCATGTTATCCGTTATGCCGTACCCAATGAAAAAGGTGGGGGCGATCGCCTTGAGGTGAACCGATGAATCCTTAGTGCGCATCTCTATTGAATTGCCGTACTGCGTGTTCCCAACCTCGCTAAAGACATACATCTGGACCAGCCACTGACTCTTGGGTTGAACATCTGGGGAGTTGGCTAAGATCGGCCCATGGCTAAACGGATTCCAGCTCTTGCGGTACTTCTGAACTTCCTCGGGGGTTGGGAAAAACCTCCAGCTATAGTCCGCGGAGGGACGGAAGAACGAGTACTCCTGGCCCGAAGCATCTGTCTTTGGGGAAGACTGAGCGCTGCTCTCCGCACTCGAAGATCCCGTGCTTGGGGAGGGCTGAGCACTTGTCTCCTCACCCCACACCCTGTCCGGCGTGAACCCTCCCAGACACCAGTAGCATGCCACCAAGCACATCATCATTCTGCACACAACGGTGCCTAGGGAATTCTGGGCGCGAAGGCCCGCGGACAGAGAAGTCTTGCTCCAGGGTAGCATCATCAGCTCCTTTTGAATTAATACATTAAACGTGGGTCATTGAAGATTTCTGCTTGGGGTAATAGACAACGTTGTTAGGGGAGAGGATATACAAGCAAGTGTCGCCGTCGACCCAGACTAGTCTGGACAGGATTCACTGCAGTGTCTATTGATCTCTCCTCGCCACTAAAACCAGTAATTATACCTGAGCGCCACAAAGGCCGGTAATTTACAGAAAATGTGACAGGCGTGTCAATACAGGGCGTACATATCTTTTCGAGCTAGGCTGGGCAGGATTCACTACAGTGTCTATTGATCTCTCCTCGCTTAGAAAACCCGTAATTATACCTGGGCGCCACAAAAGCTGGCAATTCACAGAAAATACGACGGGCTTTTCAATTCCTTTGTTAAGGAGACGTACGGTCTCATTGGACATCTAGAACCTCTCTGCTGTCTCGTACCAACCATCATGCGTGTTGATTCTCATCTCATGGGGGTGACGTGAGCTCAGCACCTTAGGTCTGAAGAGTTAAGAGCAGCTGTGAGCAGGGAGATAAAGTAAAACACATACCTTGGTCAGACGCATTTCACGTGGTGGTTTTTATGAGTTTGATGACCAGAAGAGTTTGAATCTGGACATACTCGACCGATTAGCTTCCAAAGTCGCACGTATACAATGTGCGCGTGCGCACATAATGAGATGGGATGCCGGTAAACGGAATACCTGTAGCCGGAAAAATGCGATCGTTTCAGAAGTTGCAATGTACGTGGTGACAGGGATGATGGTTAGGTCGGAATGCCTCGGCAAGATTCAGCATCCTCCCCCATTGAATCAAGCAGACCTTATAGGACCTGCACGGATTGGTCTCTGCACGAACACCCTGCATTTTGTTGTCGCACAATCGCACAAAAGGAGAGCCCTTGCGCCGCCAGTTCAGCCGCTAGGATGATGTAGGTTCGTATATCCAAGTCCAGAGCTTGCTCCGGACTGTCCGTTTTATGGCGACAATGCGCGTTCGTGTTGCCTTTGGAATTCCCTTGCCCGCTGCTCTGGTGTGAGCGATTGAAACCAGGTATTGTATTGCTCTTGCTGCTCTGCCTTCTTCCGTTCAATCTCACCGGCATCGCCACGAACGGAATCATGCTTGGAAAGCTGGGCGCATGCGGTCAGCACAAATACTAAGGATAGACTACCAAGAAGGGAGCGCATAGAACACCTCCTGGATCGGTAGAGGTAGGTGAATAGCCAAGATAACGGCCCAACAGGCCTTCATGCAATCTCAAACCGAAACTAGTTAGCGCCTTTTTGCCATTCCCACGGTGGCATTGGGCTTGAGTCAACCCACAATCCTTTTCTGGCCACTCTCGCCGCCGCTTCCAAGGCTACCAGTATGACATCCTCTGGGGCATATTTCCGGTACCACCAACACCAGCCCTCCGCCACCAACTCACGATTGATCTGATGCTGATTGCTGAAAGCTGACGGCTGGTTGCTACCTATCTGCTCATCCGGCTTGCTCGCCGTAGTCGAGTCATCTATACTCTGTCGACTTTTTCGTTCCACCACCATCCTGTTTTCCGAATAACTTCATTGTGGATGATCTGACTCGACAGCTCAGCGAACAGTTCGGGTTCGCAAAGTTTCGGCCAGGCCAGGAGGAAGTCGTTCGGGCTGTGTTGGCCGGGCGCGATGCGATGGCGGTCATGCCGACCGGGCAGGGCAAGTCGCTCTGCTATCAATTACCCGCAACCCTCTTGCCCGGGTTGACCCTGGTCATCTCTCCGCTCATCGCGCTGATGCAAGATCAGGTCGCCGGCTTGAAGCAACGGAAGATCGCAGCGGCGGCATTTCACTCTGGCCTCACAGGGTCTGAAAAGCACCGTGTCATTCAGGATCTCAACCAGAAGCGGCTTCAGTTGCTCTATCTGGCGCCGGAACGGATGCAGCACGAGGGATTTCTCCAGCTGTTGCGTTCCCTCTGGGTCTCGTTGCTGGTGGTTGACGAAGCGCATTGTATTTCCCAGTGGGGCCACGATTTCAGACCCGATTATCTCAAAATAGGCCGCCTTCGCCAGGAGCTCACGAATCCGCCCTGTCTGGCTCTGACCGCCACTGCCACCTCCCGCGTTCAAACGGATCTGTGCAAACGCTTATCGCTCCGCGATCCATTCCGACTGGTCGCAGGCTTCCGCCGGGATAATCTTGCCTTGTCTGTCCGTCTCTGCCAGTCCCGCCAGGAAAAACTGGCGACATTGGAGCGTCTGGTCCGCGAGACGGAAAAAGGCACGGTCCTGATTTACTGCGCGACGCGCCGGGCGGTAGAAGAAGTCGCAGAATGGCTGGGACAGTCTCACCAGTCGGTCGGCTATTACCATGCTGGTCTCTCGGATGAGGAACGGCAGCTTGTGCACGACGACTTTCGCAGAGGGAATGTGAGGATCCTGGCTGCGACGAATGCCTTCGGCATGGGCATCGATAAGTCGGATGTCAGGCTGGTCGTCCATTTCGACATTCCGGGAAGTGTGGAGGCCTATTATCAAGAGGTCGGGCGGGCTGGTCGCGATGGCCGGCCGGCTGTCTGCTGCTTGCTGTTCCATGAGCGGGATCTGGCCACGCAGGAGTATTTCATTCAGCAGGTGGCGCAAGATCCTGAAGGCGCAGATCGCGCCGAGCGGATGAGAACGCTACTCCAGGAAATGCTGGGATATGTTTCGGTGTCGGATTGCCGGCAGCTCGCAATTCTTGAATATTTCAGCGATGACGATGAACGGGCCCTGGGCCCCTGTGGCCTCTGCGATCGCTGCGTTGTGCCTGTCTGGCAACCGAGCAGAGAGGTTTCGCACGACGATACCGCTTCCGCGAAGGCGGTCTTGGAGACCGTGTCCTGGTGCAGGGGACGGTTCGGTGTGAGTCGAATTGTCGAGATTCTTCGCGGAAGCCGTTCGAAAGCGATGCAAGCCTGTGGCGCGGAAGACTGTCCGACATACGGAATGTGCCGTGCACACTCGAAGTTGTCTGTGACCGGCCTGGTGAGAGAGTTGATCGACTCAGCCTATCTTCAGGTCGAAGGCACGGAATATCCTATTCTCGATGTGACGCGCAAGGGGCGGGAGATTCTGCAAGGGACTGGTGCGGTGCGGTTGAAGCAGACAGAAGAGCCGCAACCAGATTTACCGGCGACAAAGCCGTTCCGAGAGAAGGCCGTGCCCTCGGTTATCTTGCGACCATCGCCGGCTGACCCGCAGCTCTTTGAACGGCTCAAACAACTTCGCACGGAGCTCGCCGAGGAAGAGGGCGTCGCGGCCTTTCTAATTTTTCATGACAAAACATTGAAAGCCATTGCCGGGCACAAGCCTGTGACACCCGCTGCCCTCATGGAAGTTCCAGGCATCGGCGCTCTAAAGGCAGAACGGTATGGACGTCGAGTGCTGGAAGTGGTGAATGGATATACGTAGACGTCAGCGATCAGCCTTTTTACCCCTCCTTGGTAAGGAGGGGCGAGGGGAGGTCGATCTTGACGACGACCTCTCGGCTAAATCTTCCAAAACCCCATCCACGTTTTTCACGATAGCGTCATTGATGTATCGAATTACGCGAAGGCCAATTGCGACAGAATTCTTGAACTAACCTTCTGGAAGGAGGAAGATGTATATTATAAGGGTGGGGCTAGCCCATGCTTATTCATATCCTCCAGTGGTTTGTCACTAAGCTCATCGCTACGTTGGCGATCGGTTTCCTCCTCATCTCAGATTTCAACGCCATTCTGATGAGCGTAGCTATTCTGTTCTTGTGCATAGCATTCGAGCCAGTATGCAGGAATATCGTGATTGCCCGCCGGAGCATTTATCCAGGCCAAAGTGACATGTTCAGTTGTGTTCCTTGAGCAAAGGAGGTTGTTCGTCAGAGTGAATAATGCGCATTTCAATAGGCTGGACGTATCGCTGGCTGTCTAACCGAAGGAGGCACGTTATGAAGGTTGGAAGATGTGTCACGAAATCTCAGTTGATGGGCGTGGCACTGGCGGTCGGCACGTTACTTGGCGCGGGGATAAGCGGTGGGGAGGTCCAAGTAGCGCAGGCTGCTCAGAAAGTTGAGGTCGTGATCCAAAACGGAGAAGCAAAGCTGGTTCACGGCACTATACTCAGCGGCGTTCCGACCGAGGTCAGTATCCGCAATGAGGACTCCGTCACACACGGGTTCAATTCCTCGATATTCTGGGGGGGCCCGCAACGTCGAGATGGTTGGAGGTTCTCTTGCAGAAGGAAAAGGGTCGAATGTCTATCGGGTTGATCCAGGCCGGACGATGGTGATTAAATTTACTATGCCTCCCGATGGCAAGGGCGAAAGCCGGACGCACGCATTCTGGTGTGATATGCATCGCGGTGTGAAGGGTGAAATGCTTCTCGTTGAGCAAATTTGGGAGGGTGGATGAGACCGAGATGGCGATCATCTCGGAGTTGGTCTTATCTGAGGGGCGCAGGGTCCCCTTAAGAATGTGTGGCTTCGGATACGTGACGGCCGGTCGGCGCTTTTGAACGGAATGCGCCGACCAGTTGCCGTTTGCCCAGTCAAGGGAGCGGGAAACTGATCACCAGTCCTCCCATTACATCACCGACGTTGACATCTGATCGCGGACTATTGGGGTGGGTGTTGTGGCAATCGATGCACACCCGAGTTACGGCCAGATCGGCG
>DATIQH010000534.1:0-2967 GCA_035471155.1 Nitrospiraceae bacterium
CATTGCGTATCGAGTGTCCGTCCGGCAACTGTTTCGAGCAGGAAGCCGAGGAGCATGAACCCCACATCGGAGTAGACCGCGGAGGCGCCTATGGGCCGCTCGAGAGGCGTGTTGAGATTCGTAATCGCGCCGATCGGAAAGACGTTCGCCAGTCCGGCCGCCCTGGCGCGATCGAGCATCAATTCCGTAATCGCCTGGTTGTCATTGACGGGATTCGTATTGGGCATACAGCAAACTGAAGTAAATCCTCCGGCCACCGCCGCCGCCGCGCCGCTTTGGATCGACTCTTTGTATTCGAAGCCCGGCTCCCGGAAATGAACATGGAGATCGACAAAGCCGGGAAGGACCAGTCGTCCGACAGCGTCGATTTTCGTACACCCTGCGGGGACCTTGAGGCGCGGGCCCACCGCGACTACTCGGCCTTCATCGATCAGCACGTCTGCCACACCGTTGAACCGTCCTGGATCGATCACATGTCCACCGGCAATAAAAATAGCTGCCATTCAGTTTGCTCCTGACATGAGATAAAGAATACCCATGCGAACCGCCACACCGTTCGCAACCTGATCCAGAATCACCGACGACAAACTATCGGCCACCTCCGGAGCGATCTCGACCCCTCGATTGATCGGACCCGGATGCATCACAATCGCTCCTGGGTCGGCCAGCTTGACCCGTTCAGCGGTCAAGCCGTAGAGCCGCGCATACTCGCGGATAGTCGGAAACAGCGCAATTCCCTGGCGTTCGAGCTGCAAGCGCAGCATCATGATGACCTGCGCGCCGCGCAACGCCTCGTCGAAATTGTAGTAGACGCGCGCGCCCAGTTTCTCCACACCACAGGGCATCATCGTCGGTGGTCCTACCAGCCGAACCTCCGCCCCCAACTTCACGAGCGCATGAATGTTCGAACGCGCCACCCGGCTATGCGTCACATCTCCAACAATCGCCACCCGCAGCCCCTCGAACAACAACCCGCGCCCGCGAATCGTATAGAGATCCAAGAGAGCTTGGGTCGGATGCTCATGCCATCCGTCTCCGGCATTGATCACGGAAGATTTCACCCCGAGGGCCAGGGCCTCGGCGGCACCGGCCGAGGGATGGCGCAACACAATAATATCCGCCTGCATCGCCTCGATATTGCGCGCCGTGTCGAGCAATGTTTCTCCTTTGACGACGCTGCTCGACGACGGCGAGAAATTAATCACATCTGCGCTCAGCCGCTTCGCCGCCAGCTCGAACGACGTGCGCGTCCTGGTGCTGGGCTCGAAGAACAGATTTACCACGGTACGTCCCCGGAGCGCCGGGACTTTCTTGATTTCCCGGCCGGTCACTTCCTTGAACGAATCGGCCGTTTCCAAGATCAATCGAATCTCATCCACCGAGAGAGGGGCGAGGCTCAAGAGGTCTTTGCGTTTAAGACTCATCGTACCCTCCACCTTAGCCCGCAGGGTTCATGAACGTTTCTGCTGCAATCGCAGGGCTCTCGACGCGGCTCAACGATTTCGCGATGAACCGTCATAAACCTATAGTTAATTCTTAGATATCACCACCCGATCGTCTTCACCTTCTTCTTCCAACAACACCTGAATCTTTTCTTCCCGCGATGTGGGAATATTTTTTCCGATATAGGTCGCCTTGATCGGCAACTGACGATGACCTCGGTCGACCAAGACGGCCAGTTGAATTTCTGCAGGCCGGCCCAGATCGATCAATCCGTCCATTGCCGCGCGAATGGTCCGGCCCGTAAACAGCACGTCGTCGACCAACACAATGATCTTGTCCGAAATATCGAACGGGACCGACGTTTTCCGGAGAATCGGCTGCTCCTTCCGCAAGGAGAGGTCGTCCCGGTAGAGCGTAATGTCCAGTTCACCGATCGGCACCGGTGCCGCTTCAATCTCTTGAATCCGTTTCACCAGTCGATGGGCGAGATGCACCCCCCCGGTTCGAATCCCGACCAGAGCCAAGTCTTTTACACCCTTGTTGCGTTCAAGAACTTCGTGGGCAATACGGGTGACTGCGCGAGCGATGTCTCCTGCATCCATCACCAACCGCTCGCTCTGTCGATCAACACTCGGCATCATCGCCTCACTCTCACCATGGCATCCACGCGTTTCACGTCTTCCAGCAGGCATAAAAAAACCCTCCCATCGAGATTCGACGAGAAGGTTAAAGTCTGCCGATCGACACAAGGCGGATTCAAGCCCATAGGCACTCCTTGCTCACCTCTCAGGATGAGCATTAAAGGTTCATGCATTTTACGGAGGCAGGAGGAGCCCTGTCAAGGCGCAAGACGGTCTCATCACCCTCGCGGCCTGAGTTCTTCTAATGTGAACTGTTTCGGAAGCATCACCGGCACCACGATGCCGATGGGGTCGCCCCGCTTGATGGTCGTCGGCTTCGTGAGTTGCAACAGAAAGTTGGCGGTGAAGGCGTCATAGTCCGGAAGCCAGTCGTACATATTCGGCGTACGTTTATACTCTTGGGTCTTCATCCCCTCCCACACAAAAAACGTCCGATCGGGATAGTGATAGAAGTGGTTCGGCACGTCCTTCATCATCAGCCCCACCTGCTTGGGATAGTAGAATCGAATACCGCAGCAGAGCTTGGGATACCCGCTGTTTAAGATCAAATCGACATACGTCCCTGAAAACGACTTATAGCCAAGAATCCGCTCTTCCGGCAGGATCGGCGGGGCTTGCCATTTGACCCCATCGGCTGTTCGGCGAATCTTACAGTCCGCCGGAGACCGGATGAGCCAGCCATACTGGCCCACTGTCCGCACCGGTCCGCAATCGTCGGGAATCACTTTGTAGCCCTCAACCGCCACTGTCCGTTGCTCATCCAACGACATTCCGGACAACACTCTCCGTCTGCCGCCTTCTGTACGAACTCGGCCATGATCCGGTGATGCAGATGACCTGCCGCGATCGGAATCGGATTGGGATTCAGTCGGATCTCATGGGC
>DATIQH010000535.1:0-2750 GCA_035471155.1 Nitrospiraceae bacterium
GAGGAGATATAGTGCCGAAGCGCTCTGCTCGGTAAGTCGAATCCCGCCATGGCCACCATCGTCTCGATCCTGGTCAAGGCATCGCGTGATGAGTTGGCATGAACGGTCGTGAGCGACCCATCGTGACCGGTATTCATCGCCTGAAGCATATCCACCGTTTCAGCGCCTCGCACCTCACCCACAACGATACGATCGGGACGCATACGAAGCGCGTTCCTCACAAGGTCTCGCTGTGCAATTTCTCCCTTCCCCTCGATATTGGCTGGCCTGGTCTCTAACCGCACCACGTGATCCTGCCGCAGTTGGAGCTCAGCGGCATCCTCAATCGTCACGATGCGTTCGGTCGTCGGGATAAATCCCGAAAGGATGTTCAGAATCGTTGTTTTTCCGGTTCCCGTTCCACCGGAAATCAGGACATTGAGCCGAGCCCGGACGATTCCTCTTAACAGTTCGGCGATTTCAGGAGTAAGTGAGCGCTTCTCGATCAAGTCGGTAACTTGCAACGGATCCTTGCTGAATTTCCTGATCGACAGGCAGGCGCCATCGAGGGCACAGGGAGGGATAATGGCATTCACGCGTGACCCATCCGCCAGCCTGGCATCCACCATGGGAGATGATTCATCGACCCGGCGGCCCATCCGCGCCACAATGCGCTCGATAATTCTTCGAAGATGCGCCTCGTCTCGAAACCGGACAGCTGTGCGTTCCAGCTTCCCATATCGCTCGACATAGACTTGCTTATGGGAGTTCACCAAGATGTCGTTGATCGTGTGATCTTTTAGGAGAGGCTCTAAGGGGCCCAGTCCGTTGACTTCGTGCAGAATATCCTGCACCATTTGCCCACGCTCCCGTTGATTGAGCGCGACTTTGCCCTCCTGCAAAATTTGCTCAACCAGGTGACTGAGTTCCTGCGCGAGTTGCTCCTCCGCCATCGTACTGGCCACCGTCAAGTCGAGCAGCTCGATCACGCGTTGGTGCACCTTTGCCTTGAGTTCCTCGTAATAGGCCTGTTGTGTAGACTCATCCGTCAGTTTGGCGCTTAGCACAATCGATCTCCCTTCGTGGTTCGTCCAATCATCTCCAAGGATGACTACGCTTTCACTTTTGGCGAGAAGGTCAATCCTCCCCAATAGCGCGAGAGGAGAGAATTCTTCCCCTCTAGGTCGGCCTCGGCTCGACCAGCGCTCACCGGTTTTTCTCCCGCCAATATCGCAGCCTGGCTTACATACCACTGTGTCAAGGCGGCGCGAGGAGCATGCACGGTCAATGGCACACCTTTATTCAACGAACTGCTGGCCATCGGATAGTCGTTCGGCACCAACCATCCGACTTTTTGTTCGAACAGCTCCTCGGCATGTTGGAGCAATTCAGCATCGGCGGATTGATAGCGGTTCACTACAATCATCAGTTTCTCCCGGTCAAACCCGGCATCCCTCATGACGTGGAGAAATTGTTTTGCCCGGCGGATCGACGGGAGGCTGAGGGTAGTGACCAACACCACCAGCGAAGCAAAATCCAGCGTTTCACGGGTTTCCGGATTGAGGGTATGTCCGCAATCGACGAAGACATGGTCATACATCGACCGCATGACATCTAAGGTGTGCAGCGCGGCCCCCCCGGGAATCGGCTCACCTATTGCCACCGCTGTTCCCGTCAACCCGGATTGGAGGAGATGAAGATCAGATTCGTGCTTGCTCATGAGACTCTGCACAAATGTCGCGTCCAGCCTTGAAATGTCACGGGCAAGGTCTCGGAAGCCCTTTCCCGGCTGAAGATCTAGGAACAGAGGCAGGTCGCTGTCATCGAGATTCAAGTCGAACAGCGCGACCTGCTTCTCTTGATTGAGCTGTCGCAGACTCATCGCCAAGTTCACGGCCAAGGTACTGGTTCCAATCCCGCCCTTGGCGCCCAGGAACGCGACAATCTTCCCGCCCTTGGCGCTTCTATGCCCCTCCTTCGATTTGAGACGTTCTTTCAACCGGCTCACCGCTGTGTCGAACTCTTTCCGGTTTATCGGCTGAGGAAGGAACTCTTTAATCCCAATACGGAAGGCTTCCAACATTACCTGGGAATCCGTCTTAGCGGCAGCCAAAAACACTTCGGCTTTAGGATTCTTTTCCAACAGTCCCTTCGTTGAGGCAAGCGTCCGCTCTGGATTGATCTCGTCCAACTCCACGCAGACCACATCGACAGTTGCGGGACCACCGGTTTGCTTGATCAGAAACCCACGGTGGGACGACAGCAATTCCTCAAAGGTGTGACGGACCGAATCACTTCGACATTCGAGCCATACTGTGACAAATCCCGACATGCGCTCAGATCCTCCTCTTACGAATTTATTCTACGAGTCCAGGAATACTCCCCAAGGTACCGAAGCTCCCTCCCCCACCGCCCCCATTCGTGACCTCGCCACAGGTGATCCTGGCATCGATCTGCTGGGTAGGGACACCCTGCACCTGCCACACACAGGCCGACGCGAAGCCAATGGTCATCGTCAAGTCATTGGGATTGGCACAATTCTGATTCGCATAAACCGGAATCGTCACATTCCAACAAAACCCGCTCGGGCTTGACGCATCCGGCACCTTCTTGGCGTTAAAGAGGTTAATCAAGCTTGGGAATACACTGGCGACGTTTCCCCCGATGTATTCCAGACTCGTTTGCCCCGCAGTGATTTGGGGAGCTACATACGTCGGTGGATTGGGGGTCAGACCCTCGACAATCTGGTTTTCCGTATTGGCGTTTGGCGG
>DATIQH010000536.1:0-7082 GCA_035471155.1 Nitrospiraceae bacterium
GGCTATGACAGGCATTGTCATATATTTTCACTTGACAGATCGTCGGATTTTGCCTACCCTGACTCCAGTACCTGAGGCCTCGTAAGCATATGAGTCTTTGTCACATTAGGTTTTACAATGGCCAAAGAGCCCAAGAGCGAGTTGATGACGGCGGAGGAGACCTGCCGCTATCTCAAAATTACCCAGCGCACGCTCTATCGTTATCTACAGAGTCGTCAGATTCCCGCCTTCAAGCTTGGAAAAGAATGGCGCTTTGTTCGTTCCGATCTGGAACAGTGGATTCGCGATCGCACCAGAACGACGTCGGCGTCGTAAAGGACATATTCCATTGATGTTTGCCGGCGAATACCTGTGCAAAGTGGACGAGAAGGGACGGTTTATCGTTCCCTCGCCGATCCGCGAGCAAATCGAGTCGGAGGGGCAAGCCGTCGTCTTCCTCAAAGGCCCTGAGGAATCGACCCTCATCTACTCTATGAAAGAGTGGGAAAAGGTCCTCGAACGGACGAAAACCACGCTCGATGAAGACCAGAGTCGACTGTTCATGCACTTCGTCGTATCGGAAGCCGGCACATCGGAGATCGACAAAGCCGGACGCATTCTAATTCCGAGCCGGCTCAGAAAAATTATTCCATTGGATGAGGATCAGGAAATCATTCTTGTTGGCTTGTACCATCGCATGGAGATCTGGAATCCGAGCACATGGCGTCGGTATATCGGCCAATCTGAAGACCGATACGAGCAGAACATGTCCAAGATCCTCAATCTCCTGTAGAGCCAGACTCTCATGCCCACGTTTCGGCGCCCGCCTCGGATTCCTTCCTCTCCACGGGCCGTTCGTATGAACTCCTACCGGGAACCTGACAAGAAAGTCTCGGTGCCACGTATCGTCCGGAGAGTGCCTCCGAGATCCCGCATGCCCGTATCCTCCTTATTACCGCCTCTGCCGAACGAGAGTCATGTGGTCGCCTTGACTCTCCCTGTGCCTCCCAGCGTGAACCATCAATATGCCACAGTGAATGGCCGGCGGTTGATCTCCTCGGCTGGCCGTGCTTATAAGGCCCAGGTGGGGCAACTCGTGTGGCTGAAGCTAGCGCAGTCCACTCATCGGGCCGACCTACTTGCGCGACTCCAGTCGGAGTGGCTCGCTCTGTCCATCCGGTTCTATTTTACCTCGGCCCTGCGACGAGACGTTGACGGCGGGCTCAAGATTGCACAAGATGCCCTCTGTGAGGGGCTCGGCATCAACGATAACCGTATCGTCGAAACCCACCTCTACAAACACATCGATAGAGACAACCCTCGCATCGAAGTGCAGTTGACGCCTGCGTCCAGTTCCTAGCAGGATGCTGAAAAAGTCCGCCTCTCTCACCCGCCCGACCCCGGCGCGCCGAGACGCGCCCTTTCCCATGCATCGTTCTCGCATCGTTCAGACCCTCCACGTACCCCAAGGGTACGCGTCGGCCCTTCACTCGCTGCGGCCTTGCTGAACGGCCTTACAGGAGTAATAGCATCTCCACTCTAACCCGGACTATTCGTACCGGAGCGCTTCGATAGGATTGAGGCGAGCAGCCTTGTTGGCAGGGTACAATCCGAAAAACAGTCCGACTACAAGTGAGAAAAAAAACGCGAGTATGATGACGTTCCAGGAGATGATGGTCGGCCAGCCGGCAATCAGCGTCGTCAACTTGGCACTGGTAATCCCCAGGACGATACCCAACACGCCCCCCACGAGACTCAACGTCATGGACTCGATCAGGAACTGCATCACGATGTGCCGGCGTTTCGCTCCCACCGCCATGCGAACCCCGATTTCTCTCGTCCGTTCCGTCACAGAAACGAGCAGGATATTCATAATGCCGATCCCGCCAACCAACAGAGATACCGAAGCGATGGCAAACAGCATCGTCGTCAAAGTCTCACTGGTGCCTTCTTGAACCTTCCCGATATCGACCTGTGTTCGAATCGTGAAATCGTCGTCCTGCTCCGTCTGGAGCCGATGCCGCGCCCGCAACACCTCTCGAATCTGCTCCGCAGCCATCGGCAAATCCTCGACCTGATCGGTCGAGCCGAACATCGCCCCGACGGACCCGATAAATGACGTCCCGAATACTTTTCGTTCCGCCGTGCTGAAGGGAATAAACACCACATCGTCTTGGTCGGACCCTTGTGCTGACTGGCCTTTAGGTGCAAGAACTCCAATGACACGGAACGGCACGTTCTTGATGCGAATCACTGCCCCCACCGGCTCTTCGCCCGGTTCAAACAGATTCGCGACGATCGTTTGGCCGATGAGCGCGACTCGGGCGGCGCTATCCAAATCCGTCTGAGTGAAGGGACCTCCACTCGTAAAGGTCCAGTCTCGAATCGTGAGGTAGCTCGGTGAGATGCCGTTAATCGGTCCGTTCCAGTTCCGGTTCCCATAGACAATCTGCATGACATCGCGCTTGGCCCATCCGGTATCGGCCAGTAAAGGGATACGCTTCTTCAGATCCAAGGCATCGGACACAGTCAGCGTCACCGCACTGCCCTGACTTCCTCGTACACCTCCTGCAGAGGTCACTCCGGGGAAAATGATAATGACGTTCGTACCCATCGTTGCAATCTGTGCCTGTACGGCCCGCTTGGCACCCTCACCGATGCTCACCATCGCAATGACCGCCGCCACGCCGATGACAATCCCGAGCATTGTGAGACCGGCTCGCATTCGATTCCGCGCCAAGATCCGTAGTGCGGTGAGAATGGTCAGCCACACAAACGCCGACATCTGGCTACACCTCAACAGGGCTAGGCGTTGGGCGGGCTTTGGTCACGCGGTCGCTCAATACCTGCCCGTCTTTGATCACAATCTCTCGCGCGGCATAGGCCGCAACGTCAACCTCGTGCGTCACCAAGATGATCGTAATCCCTTCATCGCGGTTCAGCGTTTCCAAAACTCTCATGATTTCCTGGCTCGATTGTGTGTCCAGGTTGCCGGTCGGCTCATCGGCAAGGAGCAACGAAGGCGATGTGACCAGTGCCCGTGCGATCGCGACGCGCTGTTGTTGCCCTCCGGACAACTGAGTCGGATAATGGTGCTCTCTGCCTTGAAGCCCCACCCGTCCTAACGCGGCTGCGGCCTGCGCCCGTTGCTCTTTCAGCGAGAGCCCTCGATAGAACAGCGGAAGCTGTGCGTTTTCGAGCGCGCTGGTTCTAGGAATGAGATTGAAGCTCTGAAAAACGAACCCGATCTGCTGATTGCGTATCCCGGCCAACTGATCGGGCTTCAGGTTACTCACCTCTATCCCGTTCAGCCGATAGCGCCCCTTCGTCGGTTGGTCGAGTCAGCCCAGAATATTCATCAGGGTGGACTTGCCGGAACCGGAAGATCCCATGATGGCGACGAACTCACCCTGTTCGATCGTAAGACTGAGGCCGCGCAAGGCTTGGACCTCCACGTCGCCGACCCGATAAATCTTCCACACTCCTTCGCATTCGATCAGCGCGGCCATGAACGCCCCTCGATCTGACCTATTCTCTTCTTCATCGCCTCAAAAAACTGGGCAGTGTCCGGTGGTGTTTTCCCCGCGCGCGTTCAGCGAACACATTCCGATCGTGCGCGCTGCGCGAGCACGGAAAGCGCCAGAACTCTGCCCAGTCTCCCTACATTCCACGATTGCGCGAGGAGCCTCGCTGTCCGCCGCTCCCAAATCCTGGAGGCAAATCGCTTCCACTCCGATCGCCTTTGGGTCGGTCGATCCCCACAACGACCAGCGTCCCTTCAGACAGCTCTTCCGACAATATCTCCGTCGACAAACCATCGGAAATACCCGTTTGGACATGAATGGCCTCGAGTTCCTCTGAGGGTCCCTGTTTCCAGACCGTCCGGCTTGGTGCCATGGTCCCTCTACCGGCTCCCGCCGCTTGCCCGACACCTTTTTCCTTAGCGGTGCGCCCGCCAAGCGCAGTGCGATCAGTCTGCCCAGACGTGGGGGGAGTGAATCGCAATGCGGCATTCGGTACTTTGAGCACAGCGTCTCGTTGAGCCACCACGATGGAGACGTTCGCGGTCATCCCCGGCTTCAGACGGAGATCTTGATTGTCGACGTTGACCACCACGTTATAGGTCACCACATTTTGCACATTGATCGGTGCAAGCCGGACCTGACGGATCGTGCCGGCAAATTGATACCCCGGATAGGCATCAACCGAGAAGGTCGCCTCCTTCCCTTCGGTGATTCCTCCGATATCCGACTCACTGACATTGGTATCGACCTGCATCTTCGTCAGATCGAGCGCGATCAGGAAAAGATTCGGTGTGGCAAAACTGGCCGCGATCGTTTGACCGACTTCCACATTTCTGGCGACCACAATCCCGTTCACCGGCGAACGGATGACTGTGTACTTCAAATCCAACTCTGCGGCATTGAGCGCCGCCTCGGCTTGTTTCACTTGTGCCCCGGCCACGCTCATCTGCGCTTCAGCCGCCTGGAAATTCGTCGTGGCGACATCGACGTCGTTCTGCGAGACGAACTGCTGCGCCACCAGCGTGTTCACCCGATCGAGTTCGCGCCTGCGTTGAGCCAGGTCGGTTCTGGCACGTGCGACATTCGCTTTCGACATGTCAAGGTTGCTGGCCGCTTGATCCCGACGAGCTTTGAACGGTTCGGGGTCGATCATGGCCACGATATCGCCGGCTTTGACGACCGAATTGAAATCGGCATGCAGACTCTTGATCATGCCGGACACCTGCGTCCCAACCTGAACCGAGACGACGGGATTGATCGTTCCCGTCGCAGTCACGAGCGAAATGACGGGACCTCGCTCGACTGCGGCGCTCCGATATCGAACCGGGGCTTTGCGCTCACCATTGAAGAAGACGTAGCCTCCAATGGCCAGCCCGACTGCCAGAACGCTCATGATCAGGATGGCACGTCGCATCAACTCATTCTCCATTCCCTCGCCTATTTGGACAGCATTGTATCAACAAGGTTGAAGGGAATCACCTCGCTGACACAGCCTCCTTACGACCCTGGCAGGCTGCAAAAAACCCTTTCGGGATAACTGAACTTAAATGGCGCACGTTTGGGACAATAGGAACCCATCCGTGCAAGATGCTCAAAAAGGCCGCTCAGCAAGGCCGCAGCGAGTGAAGACCGGAAGCGTACCCTCTGGGGTACGTTGAGGATCTGAACGATGCGAGAACGACGCTGGCGGGCTTTTTCAGCATCCTGCCAAAAGACAAACAGGCCGTCCGCCGATTGGGGGACGGCCTGCCAGACTCTCCGGGCTATGGCTCCGATTACGGGCTGACGCTGATGCGGTCTTTGATCAAATCGAAGGTTTCCTTGGGCACCACATTCTTCGCGACCAATTCACCCTTCACTCGATACGGACGGTTCGTCACAATACGGTCAGCCACGTCGTTGGAGAGACCGAGCACGAGCACCATGTCACCGGAAGACGCCCTATTGACATTCATGGAAGAAGACATGGGCTGAGAGTCCCTGATCGCCGGAGGAACAGCCACTCCTGAGGAAGCAGGACTCACAGGCGGCACGGAAGGCGCCGGGACCCCTGTCGCAGAACGGGACTGATCTTTCAACTCTTTTTGATAGCGCGCCACCAGGGATTTAAGCGTCTCATTGTGCCGCTTCACATCCTCGTATTCATGGCGCAGCGCGCGATTCTGGAAAGAAAGCTGTCTCACGGCACCTTCGAGCTCCTTGGTTCGCCCCTCGACACTGCCGCGTTCCTTGTCACGGCCATGTTGAATGCGCTCAAGCTCATCGTGAGCCACCTGAGCTTCGTTCCCGAATTTCATGTTGAGGTCCTTGAGCGTCCTAACTTGTTGTTCCAAGGCATTCTTTTGCGCGCGGGCCAGGGCCAACTCAGACTTGGCCGAATCGACGTCGGTCATCGCCTCTTCATATTTCGTCTGACTGACACAGCCGACCACCGAAACTGCGCCGATCATGGCGATCGCCGCCATCCACGAAGACTTCATGCGAACCTCCCCTCCCACTGAGCGTGGTATCTGCCACAGATGCCGGTGCCCCCTCTTCACCCGATCTTTATCCAACAAGTCCGTTGGAATATGAGCGGGCAGTAGGACACCTATACGTACAATGTTGTGTGTATGCCAAGCCTGTCCTTTTGTCAACAGATTTGCAGGTCCTCTGCCCTGCACTTCATCGTGAGAGGCTGTGGCAATTCGCCTTCCTGCTTGACGGACTGCCGTCACTTTGTGAATATGCCCCAGACTCGCCTTCTGAACGCAACCGATATCAGAAAGACAGCGCATGAATGAATGGGGCCCTGGTCTTGCCACGATCTTGGGCATCGTGGAAGGACTGACAGAATTTCTACCGGTCTCATCGACCGGCCACTTGATTCTCGCTGGTCACTTTCTAGGGTTCGAGGGAGACCTCGCTGCCAGCGCCGAGATATCAATCCAACTTGGAGCCATCCTAGCCGTCCTCGCCTATGAGCGGCGCAAGCTCGCATCCATGATCGGACAAGCCGGCCGGGAGCAGCAAGCCATCTCCGCGATGATCCGAACACGTGGAACAACCCCATGGTCGAAAATCCTGATAGCCTCCTGGGCCGCTCACTCAAATCTTTGGTTTCTTGTCGGACTTGGGCTGGCGTTCTTGCCGGCGGCCGCGATCGGATTTCTCACCCATAGCTGGATCAAGAGCCACCTCTTCACCCCGCAAACTGTGGCGGCCTCTTCAATCGTCGGGGGCTTGATTATTCTGGCCGTCGAAGCGCGCCGCGGCCAAGCTCGGATACATCAACTCGAACACGTGAGCCTGGCCTCCGCATTTTGGATCGGCGTGGCTCAATGCGCCTCATTACTGCCCGGCATGTCACGATCCGGCTCCACAATCATCGGAGGGCTTTTGGTAGGACTGGACCGGAAGGTTGCGACGGAATATTCCTTTTTTCTCGCCCTCCCAACCCTCATCGTCGCAACCTGCTATCAAATGTGGAAATCACGGGACGTCTTCCGGCAAGACGATTATTTGGCGCTTGGGATCGGGATGCTCGTGTCGTTTATCGTCGCCTGGATTGTGATCGCAGCCTTTCTCACGTTTGTGAAG
>DATIQH010000537.1:0-2333 GCA_035471155.1 Nitrospiraceae bacterium
AGGCGCGTCTCGGCGCGCCAGGGTTGGGCGGGTGAGAAGTCTGGTCTGTTTGAGCATCCTGCGCGGGGCCCATCTGTAGATCTCCGTTCGTCGTGCCGCTTGCACGCTACCGGCCCGCGCGGTAGGATTAGAAACATGAAAGCCCCGCTCGGGAAAGGCATCTTCCTCATCGCGGCGCCATCCTTGCGCGATCCGAACTTTCGGCAGACCGTCGTGTTGCTCTGCGAGCACGGGGCCGAAGGCGCGCTGGGTGTCGTCGTTAATCGTCCGACAGCGATGTCGGTCTCGGAAGCGTTACCTCAAATACCGATCCTCGAAGGCCAGCGGCACGTCCTCTTCTCCGGTGGACCGGTACAAACGAACCAGGTCATGATGCTCTATCGCCTGGATCAACTCCCTGAGAATTCTCATCACGTCTTCGATGGAATCTGTCTCGGAGGGGATACAGAACTCGTCGATCGTATATTAACCACCCGCGAGGGGCGAGAGGCGTTTCGCGCCTATATCGGATATTCCGGCTGGGGGCCTGGACAACTGGAGTCTGAAATGCAGACTGGTTCCTGGATCACTCTTCCTGCAGATCCCAGCGTGGTGTTCGAAAAGGATCCCACACGTATTTGGCCTGACATCGTGAGCACTCTGGGCGACGACTATCGCCATTATGCGGATATGCCGTTCGATCCTTCCTTGAACTAGCAGGATGCTGAAAAAGCCGCTCTTCTCACCCGCCCGACCCTGGCGCGCCGAGGCGCGCCTTTTCCCATGCGGCGTTCTCCCCTCGAAAGCATTCTCAACGTAGCCCACTTGGGAAACGAGCTGTCTTGGCAGCTCGGGCTGGGCGGGTGAGGAATGCTATGCCTCCGGTGCATTCATCGGCTGCGGCCTTGCTGACGGACTTTTTGAGCATCCTGCGGAGAGAGTCACTAAGCTCACTCCTCGTCCTGTTCCGTTGCAGCCCTCGCTTCCGGAGTGGTACGCTTGCGGCGATGCCGATGCAGCAGGCCGTTTCTTCCATCCGGTTTTCCACGTTCATCCACACACTCGCGATTGTTAGTCTCGCCGGCGCACTTACCGCTTGCGGGGTCGCCTACACGATTGTGAAGTCGGAATCTAAACTGGACCGGCTGGCCGTGCCGATGACGAAGGCTGAAGTGGTTGAACAGATCGGTCGGCCGGACCGTGTGCTGCGCGACGACGGCCGGCTGCTGATCTGGGAATATTCCCTCACGGCCCGCAAACAGTGGCTCTATGAGTTGGCCTTCTGCCCCCTATCGGTCTGGATCGGCGGCTGTATTTTCTATCCCTTCACCAATATCGCCGCAGAACACCAACGTGAATATCCGCACCATGTCGTGCTGGTGAACGACGAGCTGTGTGCCTGGGGCGCACCTGCCGCGATTCTACAGCGGCGCCGGGCCTGTGCATCGTCGGGCACAGCCGTTCTAGGGTCCGGTGGGATGCGTGGACGCCCTGAGCCGGTCGTGGCCGGTGCCGGTCCAATCAATCACGATATGATCGATCGCTATCGGACGATGGCCGTGATGTTGTTTGAGGACGCGCCGGGCGCAGAGGGATCGGGGTCGCGTGTTGCCGGGATGGTGACGACTCTGTTGTTAGACTTGGATGTCAATATGGTCGAGCGAACTGAACTTGACGAAGTGTTCAAGGAGCAGGTCATCCAGCTCAAGCATGTCGATGACGCCGAGGTGTTGAAAGTCGGTAAACTCGTCGGCGCGCAGGCCATTGTGCTGGGCGAAGTGCAGCAATGGGAACGAACTGAGGGAGACCAGGTCAGCCGCGTGTCGCTGGCTTTGCGGATGATCGATGTTGAGAGCGGCCTGGTGTTGTTCAACGGGGAAGGATATGGTTCTGACGCCACTGCCGATGATCCCGAAGGCGTGGCTCGTGTCATTACGAATCGCATTCTCGCGCGGTTCGGATCGCAAACAGGGTTGCTCGGGTCCGGGCGGATCGGAGTCAATTGGGACCTGCAAGAATCAGCCGGCGCACGATACTACCTCGTGCGGGAACTCCGTGGGGGCCTGCCTGCCGAGAAAGCGGGCCTCAAGGTCGGTGATCGTATCGTGGCCTGTAACGGCACCGCACTGGAGACCGTCACCTCTGATCGTGAAGCCAAACGGCTGTGCCGAGTCGAAGCGGGGCAGACCTTGAACCTCGACATCAGGCGCGGGGGTTCTCCCTTGGAGCTCAGTATCGTAGCGGAGTCAAGGCCGGGGATCTGAAACTGTCGATTGAGTGCTATAGGCTCCCAATATCCGGCGGCTTACACGATTTGCTTTCGCAACCGTCCCCAGCAGGCCGTCCCCACGTAT
>DATIQH010000538.1:0-1720 GCA_035471155.1 Nitrospiraceae bacterium
TATCTGAAAGATCGATCTGCCGCTCAATCTCCGAACAGGATGCCCCGAACAGAGTCCGCCCACTTCCCGTCTGACAGCCGACGAGACCGATCAACAGACCTATCACGATCGCGATCACACAGCGAGAATCGTGCTGGATCATCAGGCCTTTTGCCTCCGACGCATTGCTGAAAGACAATTCAGAACCCGATTCCGAATCCACCACCACGACGAGATCCCCCGCCGACTCCCATACCACCGAAGACTCCGATAGAGGGTCCCTGCTGTCGTTGGCCATAGAATTCAACCGGCCAGATATGCAGATGTTTTACAATCAGGGTGGGATATCGATACTCTACGTCGTCGAGGCGATCGGTCTTCGCCCCAGAGACCTCCCCAACAATCGTCACCCGCGTACCTTCAACCATCGTAGCTGGGTCAAGAAACTTCTGCTGCAACACGAGGAAACGTCCCTGCGATTGTTGGCGATCGCGGCTCGGCTCCTCTCCATCCTCAAGCGGAAGTTGCAAGAGTTCGATCTGCGTGCCGTCTTGCAGTCGTTTCGCTTTCAGTACCTCACCACCAAGCACAAGCACCCGCCCCTTGTAGGACTCCGGTGAGGCCAATAGGTCTCGAAACGAGACCGTTCTATCGACGAGCGATTCCATCGATTCAGGAACGATTCGTTGAGATACGCAGCCTGTGAGCAGGATGCCCACGATTAGCCAGCTAGAGAAAAGCCCTCGTCCACTCATGCGCACACTATACCTCATGCATCAACCTCACGACGAGAGAAGAGATCGTTGCCCTGCATATTCCGCAGGCCCTCGCCTACAGAATTTCACAATCCCTCTCATTGTTCTGCTCTTCATCGTCGCACCAAGGCGCTCCATAAGCTGTTGAGAACAGAGTCGCTTCGCCCCTTCCCGTCGTTCGCCCTGGTGGGTTTCCCCCGGTCAGGATAATAGGCATCTGCCTTGCTCTACTTCATGACCAGAGAGCGCGCCACTCTCATCAGTCACACAGAGTGTTTTCTGGAGCCATAGCATCGCATGTTGCGGCGGCTCAGTTTCATCAACTTATTCATTCATCACAAGGAGGTTCCCATGACTCGCTATGCAAGCTTCCTCGCACTCGCAGCGTTCCTCACGTTTGGCGTCGGTACAGCGGTGTCTTTTGCCGGCGAACCAGCCCCTGCCGAGCAGAAGGAGAAGAAGGATATGACCAGCGGCAAGGCGGACGACGACAAGAAGAAGGACGAAAAGAAGGATATGGGCGGCAAGTAAATCCAGCTTCGGGGCGCAGCGGATGCTGCGCCCCGCCTACTCCGTTGCCGGACATTCGCCGGACGACCAGATTCCCCTTCTCCATGAACCAGCCGACCGATCTCACGCGATCACCGCACTGCACTTAGCGTTGTAGGGCAGACCCTACAGTAATTGTGGCATCATGCTTCACTCCCCTTGCTGACCACATACATTGGGCGTTCATTTCATCTCCAACTCCATGAGAAATGAGCCTGTCTCTTCATGCACACTTCCGAGTCATTGGGCATCGGGATTGCTCTCTTTGCAATACTCTGTTCGTCATCATTTATAAGGAGTAGAGAGTTGATCGCCTGGCAACGTGCGATGGACATGGCGGAAACCGTTTACAAAGTTTCAGCGGCCTGCCCGAAAGAAGAACTCTTCGGGAGGGTCTCACAGATGCGACGATCAGCCGTATCAGTGCCGTCGAATAT
>DATIQH010000539.1:0-1679 GCA_035471155.1 Nitrospiraceae bacterium
ATCTAGTGGTCAAGCTCAACTACCTCCTCGAACAGAAGCTGGTCGGAAACACAGAACAGTTCATTGAGCTTGCAGCAAGCAAGAGCAGCACCTCCAGGGAACGCTACCTCGTCGTTTGCCAAGGTATGCAGCCCGTTCCCAGTGCCTCTTGGCTGAACGCGGAGTTGCAAAAGCTGCGAGTCAAGAGGCCACCAACCAAGCCACCCACCAAGCAATCGAAGCCCTCATGAACACAGCGTCCGCGAAGAAGAGCGCGCCATCGCCTCGCGCTGGCAGGCCGAGATGGGGCGGTGCCGCCCGCTCCGCTATGGATTGAGCCCGAAAACCGGCATCGGTTGTTTCGGGACAACAGCTAAAGCCGATTGATGGGATTTTTGGCGGGTTTATCTCTTAAAACTCAGAAAACCCCTAAATCATTGACTAGTGGCGGAGAGAGGGATTGTGCGCGTCTCGCATTGCATCTGCGATCCGCGCATCCCTCGCCACAGTCCGGCTCGGGACCGCCGGGCTTCAAGACAGCCCGGCGTCCAATCGGACATTCACAGGATATCCGATTGTCGAACCAGAGGGCTCGAATGAACCCTCCCCGCACCGCCAAGACAAAAACCCCCACAAGGGGGGCTTTTGTCTTGGCGGAGAGAGAGGGATTCGAACCCTCGATACGGGTTTAAGCCCGTATAACGCCTTAGCAGGGCGCCGCCTTCGACCGCTCGGCCATCTCTCCGTTCTCCGTTCACCCCCACCCTAACCCTCCCCCGTCAAGGGGGAGGGAATCGATTTTGCCTCCCCCGTCAAGGGGGAGGGAACGTGTAGGGCACCCCATCGAGGGCGAGGGAATTTCTTGTTGGGGCAATCGATCGAAGAATAGCACAGGCTTTCGCCTGCCGCGTCAGCTGACGGCCTGCTCCAGCCCGAACGTCTTGTGCAGCACGCGCACGGCGAGTTCCGTGTACTTCTCGTCGATCACGACCGAGACCTTGATCTCGGATGTCGATATCATCTGGATGTTGATGCCCTCCTCCGCCAGCGCGCGGAACATGGCGCTCGCGATGCCCGCGTGCGAGCGCATGCCCATGCCGACGATCGACACCTTCGCAATGCGGTCGCCGCCGATGACATCGCGCGCCTTGATGTGCGCCACCACCGGCTTGAGGATTTCGAGCGACTTCTGGTAGTCGTTGCGGTGCACGGTGAACGAGAAATCGGTCAATCCGTCGTGACCGACGTTCTGCACGATCATGTCCACGTCGATGCTGGCTTCCCCGATCGGCCCCAGTATCTGGTATGCAATGCCGGGACGGTCGGGCACGCCCAGTATCGTGATCTTCGCTTCGTCCCGGTTGAACGCGATGCCCGAAATGGCCGCCTGTTCCATGTTCTCATCTTCCTCGAAAGTGATGAGCGTGCCTTCGCCTTCTTCCTCGAAGCTCGACAAGACGCGCAGTTTGACCTGGTACTTACCGGCAAATTCCACCGACCGTATCTGCAGCACCCGCGACCCCAGGCTCGCCATCTCCAGCATTTCCTCGAACGTGATGGTCTTCAACCGCCGTGCCTCCGGCACGATCCGCGGATCGGTCCTGTAAACGCCGTCCACGTCGGTGTAAATCTGGCATTCGTCGGCCCTCAGCGCGGCGGCATGCGCCACGCCGGTCGTGTCCGATCCACCGCGGCCCAGG
>DATIQH010000540.1:0-18958 GCA_035471155.1 Nitrospiraceae bacterium
TATGCGGACGCCAGGAGCCCGCTCGACATCGGGCTGTCGGTGCAGGCCCACAACACGGGCGAGCGCCCCATCTTCGTGGCCCTGCGCTCACGCATGTTGGCCATCGGGACCGGCGACCACTTCTCCACGCTGCATCACGGCAAGCACCGACACATGGAGGTGCTGCTCGCCGAGGTATGCCCGCCCGGAACCTTCGATCGCCCGGGCCTCTATCAGGCCGCCCCCATCTTGCACGCGGAGGCCGACGGCAAGGAGTACGGCCTGGTTGCGCTCACCGGGGTGGTGACGTCGCGCGATCCCGGTCGCGTGGGCGGCACGCATCAGCTAACGGACGATACGACCCTGGTGAGGGTTCGCGCTGGCCGGAAGCCGTTTTACAAGACTGCGCCGGCGCAGATTCCCACGCGGGTGCTGCCGCCTTGATCACCTGAGCGCGCACGGCGGGCGGGCTGAACGGTTGGGTCGCCGCGACGAGGGCGATGGCGATCGCGCCGCATGCGGCCACCACCGTCGGTTGCCATTCGTTGGGTCGCGTTGCGCGACCGGCCCGGGCCACCGGTGAGAGCGTGGGGCACTCACGCGTGGGCCGCAGATGCGCCAGCTCCTTGCGAACCGCCGCATGCATCTCGCGGGTGCTCGCGAAGCGCTTCTGGGGCATGAAGGCGAGCGCCCGATCGATGATGGCGGCCAGGCCCGGAGGCACATGGGGGCAGAGCTCGCGGATGCGCGGGGCCGGCCACGTGAGGGTGGCCACCAGCACTTGCTGATTGGTGCCGACGAACACGTCGCGCCCGCTGAGCAGCGCGAACATGGTGGCGCCGAGCGACCAGAGATCGGTTCGCTCATCGACCCGGTCCCAGTCGCCGCGGGCCTGCTCGGGCGCCATGAAGCCGGGCGTGCCCATCGCGCAGCCGTGCACCGTGATGCGCGTGTCGGGCCCGACGTCGTCCATGAAGGCAATGCCGAAGTCCATGATCCGGACCGCGCCGGTCCTGTCGATCACGAAGTTGTCGGGCTTCAGATCGCGATGGAGCACGCCGATGGCATGAGCGGCGGTCAGCCCCTCGAGGACCTGATCGGCGATGACCAGCACGCGCACGGGGGTGAGCCGGCCCTCGCGCGCCAGCACCGCCTCGAGCGACTCACCGTCCAGGAGCTCGAGCACCAGAAAGGGAAGCCCGCAGTCGGTGACCCCGTCATCGAGCGCGCTGATGACCGCGGGGTGCTTGACGCGGTTGGCCGCGTAGCCCTCGCGCAAGAAACGACGGCGCACCTCGGCGTCCTGGGCCCAGTACCCGTGGAGCAGCTTGATGGCCACGCGCCCCCCGTCCCTGGCCGTCGCGGCGTAGACGGCCGCCATTCCCCCGACGCCCAGGAGTCGATCGACCCGCCACTTGCCGCAAAGCTCCGTCCCGACCCAGTCTTCGGGGTGCTTGACCTGCCCATTCCGCTCCATCGCGCGCCGACCTCGCAGCCAGGTTGGCGGTGCCCCGCGGGTCTCGGAATCGGCCAAGACAGTCTTCTCTTGGAACCGGAGGAATTTTATATTCTCGCCTCGAAAGAACGGATTCGTGTCCCCGCCGGCTATGCGGCTGAGATGGTCGCTTTCGAAGCAGCCTGTGGCGAGTTACGGACTCACTATGCCGGGTTTTTCGACCCGGGATTTGGGTACGGCCGCGGCGAGCTGCACGGCACTCAAGTGGTCCTGGAAGTCCGCCCCCACGACGTGCCCTTCTTAATCCATGATGGACAAACATTTTTCAAGGTTGTATACGACAGGATGCTCGCACGCCCCAGCCGGCTCTATGGTGCGGCCCTTGGCTCCTCGTATCAGCGCCAAGGGCTGACCCTGAGCAAGCATTTTAAGATCTAGCCCCGATACTCAGTATCCGCAAAGGATATCGCGCAAAGCATCTCTCGCTCTTGACTTGGCCGTTTCACGCTTCACGTTTAACGAATAGATTGGAACCAGTTGACCATGCCGCCAGAACCGACCAACGAGCCAGAGCGTCGCGAGCCGGAGGACGATTCCGGAGGCGACAGCCAGATGCGTGTCGCCGGGATGGTCATGGGCACCGCCCTCATTTTTATCGGCTTCCTCAGCGTGTTTCTCTCAATCAGCGGGGGGTTCGAGATCGATGCCATTCCCTTCGTGATTTATTTCGCCGGGGTCGCCGTGTGGGCGAATTCGGTTGTCGAAAACCCGACCCTCCGCTACAGCATCATCGGCGGCGCGCTCGTGCTCGCAGCCGTCTTCTTCCACTATGGGGAAGTCCTCTTCTGGCACAAGCAAGTATTGTTTTGGACCACCGTGGTGGTCGTGATGTATTTCATGTTTTACGAGCCCAAAAAACGCGCCTAACAGGACTGGTCTATTTGGTCTATCTGGTTTGTTTGGTTCATTTGCTTGGTCGACCCGAGTCAACCAAATAAACAAGACAAACCAAACAAACCAATTACGGTTTGCGTGTCATGGCGATCCCGATTTCGGTCATCATCCCTACATTGAACGAAGAGCGAACGATCGCAGCGACACTCGCACACACTGCCTCGCTCGGCTTCGCTGAGCTCATCGTGGTCGATGGAGGAAGCACCGATGAAACCCCCGCGCTCCTCGAATCGTACCGCCTTAAGACTCAGTCCTCAGCACTCAGCCCTGTCCATTGGGTGACTGCTTCCCCCGGGCGCGCCCGACAGATGAACGAAGGCGCAAAGGCCAGCCACGGAGAGATCTTGCTCTTCCTCCATGCCGACACGCAGCTTCCACGCGATGCCAATACCGTCATCAACAGGGCGCTGGCCGATCGACGAATGGTGGGCGGGCGGTTCGATGTCCGATTCGATCGGCCATCGATGTGGGGAACCATCATCAGCAAGACAATGAACTGGCGTTCGAGACTGAGCGGTCTCGCCATCGGCGATCAGGCTCTGTTTGTGCGCCGCCCTATCTTCGAGCAGATGGGAGGATTCGCCGACATGCCGCTGATGGAGGATATCGAGTTCTCCGGCAGACTCAAACAAGCGGGGGCAACCGCGGCCCTGACCGCGACCGTAACCACATCTTTCCGGCGCTGGGAACAGCATGGACCCTTGAGAACAATCCTCTTGATGTGGACATTGCGGTTCCTGTATTGGATCGGTATCAGTCCATCGCATTTGGTGAAATGGTACAACGCCGTCCGATAAATACAGATCGTGAGGGGTGGCAAGCTTGAAGAGTAGACCATCGACTGATGCCTCACGGCTGACGCCTCAGGCTGCTCTCGTGATCTTCGCCAAGGCTCCGATACCGGGCCAGGTAAAGACGCGGCTTTGCCCGCCGCTGACGCCTGACGAGGCGGCCACCCTGCACGGCAGCTTCGTCCTTGATATGCTGGAACGCACCAAACTCGCCGGTGCAAAATTGCAGCTCCCCTTCCATCGATACTTGGCCTGCGCGCCTTCGTCTGAGTTAGTGTTCTTCAAAATTATGGAAGAGCGGCAAGGTGTCCGCCTGATGGATCAAGGAGGAGATGACCTGGGCCAGCGGATGCACCGGACGTTTGCCGACTTATTCGCCAAGGGCTATACGCAGGTGATCATCGTGGGAACCGATGTCCCAACCTTGCCTCTGTCGGTCTATCAGGAGGCGCTCACGTTGCTAGGAAAATCGGACGTGGTTTTGGGGCCGGCCCTGGACGGCGGCTACTACCTCATCGGGCTCAAGCAGCCGACAGAACAACTCTTTACTGGAGTGCCCTGGTCCACCGATCAAGTCCTCACTGTCACACAACGGAATGCCAAAACACTGGGTCTGTCCATCGGACTCACCTCTGCCTGGCGCGACGTGGACACCATTGCAGACTTACAATCGCTCATCGCAGAATGCCAGGAAGATAACAAGAAACCCAAGCAAGACCGGTCCTTCTCCATACGAACAGCCGGAGCCATACAGCTCCTCGCGACGAGGCTCAAAACCCGATAAGATAGCTGGCGACCACACCCAGCGCGAAAGGGATCATCGATGGCAGAGCGAGTGGCACTCATCACAGGCGGGGCCAAGGGCATTGGACGAGGAATCGCGCTCGATCTGGCAGCGCAACAGTGGTCGGTCGCCATCTGCTACCGCACAAGCGAGGCAGAGGCAAAAGCCACCGCCGACGCCATCACTGATCGGGGAGGCCGTGCACTCTCGATTCGCTGTGACGTATCGAACCCCCAGGCGGCCAAAGAGCTCGTTATTCAAGTCGAACAACAGTGGGGATGGATTGATGCGCTGATCAACGGCGCCGGCCCCTACCATCGTGTGAACCTGTTTGAGGAAACGGTCGCGGGCTGGAACGAGATGTTCGACGGCAATCTCCATCCTATTTTCTATCTGGCCCAAGCGGTGGCGCCGGGCATGAAAGCTCGCAAGTCCGGGCGCATCATCAGTTTCAGCATGGCCAACGCCGATCAAATGGTATCCCAGCCGGACGTCACGGCCCATTACATCGCCAAGGCCGGCGTTTTGATTCTGACTCGCACGCTGGCCAAACTGCTGGCGCCTCACGGCATTACCGTCAATGCCATCTCACCCGGCTTCATCGATTCAGGCAGCGCGCCACCGGGAGAGCTGGCCGGCATGACCAAACGCATTCCCGCCGGCTACATCGGAACCGTAGACGACACCGTGGCGGCGGTGCGCTATCTCCTCAGCGGCGAAGCGCGGTACGTGAATGGAGCCAACATTCAAATCAGCGGTGCGTGGGGGATATGAAGGGTAGCCTGAATGCCTTTCTTGCTCGCAGAACGCGCACACTCAGAAGTATGCTCGTTCGATGCGCGCTGTGAAAAGCACGTCAGGCCATCCTCTTGGAAGACTAAAAAAAAATGAAAAAACAGACGGTCTTGTCTTGTGCTCGCGCAACGCGCGGCCTTTGAAGGCCCTCGTTGGACGCGCGCAGGGGGAGATCAATCAGCCCCCATCCCCGAAAGATGACGAGCGAGCTTGGAGGGATCATTTGTATAGATGCGCGCAGTCAAAGGGCACATCAGCCCACCCTCTGAGAGAAGTTAGGGGGAGCAACAAAGAGAGGGAATTAAGGGAGGTCTTATGAAATCAGAACAAGAACGGACAGCTCACAGTCGGTTTGTCCAGGCCTTGCAGCACGAACATCTGATTTGTGCTCAGCCTGGGTGCGGCGGAGCGATGGATGTCACAGACCATACCCCCCATCTCGGTCGGATCAAGATCTACGAAGCCGAATGCAAGTTATGTCATACGAAGGAGTTGATTACCGGCAAGGAACAGCCGACCCCGCCGTGGGACGGCGCCTCGATCACCATGATGGCCGAGGTGCATCTCCTCCACGATCAACCTACCTGCCCCTTTGACGACACTCCCATCACCTTCACCTCCATGCCGAATCCCAGACGCAAAGCCCGTTACCGCCTCTCCTGCTACTACTGCGGCAGACACGCTGAACTGAATTGGCCGCCGCCTGAGGCTAAGAGGTGAGGAAGGCGGGATGAGGACGCCGACCTCAGTTGCTCGCGCAACGCGCGGCCTCGGAAGGCCCTCGTTGGACGCGCGCAGATGAGGTTCAGTGTCCTCACCACGCACCGAGAGGGTGTAATGATTGACGCCCGAGCGCTAAAGGGTGGAGAGAAACTGCTCGGCCGTGTGCATCCTGGGTGTATCTGCCGCGAGCCTTTCAATCATGCGCCGAACGCCCCAATAAAGCGGTTCGACAAAGAGGACATTTTTGTGTGATGCGACAGTGACTGTGGCTGACGCGCGTGGCCGCGTGGGCGAGGCCTCAAGCTTTTCGATTTGCCTCTCGGTCAAACCTCGATCTCGGCCGGCTCGAGTAGAAGTTTTCATGCGTTTGATCTTGACCTGGATGCCGGAAGACTTCTGCCTGAGGTTCAATCCCAGGTCGTGCGTGATTGGATTCCGAAAGACCTCGTATATAATGTCTGCAGCGTCCGCAGGTAGAACCGTGCCGGCCGGTTCAAGATCCCAAGGAAAGTAGTTGACCAGTACGCCTGTGAATCGCTCACCTACGCGGCCCGTCTGTCGGTAGAGGGTTGTTGATACTCCGCCAATCACGGCCATCAATACATGAACGATCGCAAAATTGCATCCTGCGGCCAAGCGGTAGTGATGCAGAGGTAGCCGGAGCATGCTGTGAACATCGCTAAAGCTCAGGGCCTCGACTCTGTGAATTAGCGCTCGAACTTTCGTCGGCGTTGAAGAGGGGAGGTTTAGCGGCTGATATGGCATGTGTCAGCGCATGCCCGATGAGGCATAACTATGTATTATCTGGTTCCGTATAAAATCCAACTGCGTTGCGACGCATGGATAGGGCCCATGCAGAATCTTGCCAGGATTGGGATCTAAGTCCAAGTGATTTCTTCGCGGTTCGCCTCTGGATCGTATTGACGCGGTGGTCTGGCTTGATCACAACTGCGCACGTCGAACGACCACCGTTTCATCGTGGGGGTTCCGTGAGCAGTTGTGACCAAGCCAGGCCTCTCTTCTCTTTCCTTCCCCTCCCAAGCCGCTGAGTGACAAAAATAGGAAGGGCGTCTGGGGAACTCTCGATTGCGCGCGTCGAACGAGCACATTCTGATCGTGCGCGTTTCGCGAGCAGGAGAGTTCCCCAGACACCCTTCCTAATTCTTCCGACTGATCTATTTTCCGAACGCTTTTTTCAGCAGCGGCTCTATTTCGCCTTTGGCCGCCATCGGATCGAGGATGTCCGTATCCCCGTAAAACTGCCCGTCGATGAACACCTTGGGAAGCGTCGGCCAGTTCGTCATCTTGACGAGGGCCTCTCGCTTGGTGGGTTGAGACAAGACATCGATGAGTTCATACGGGTACCCGTACTTGTCGAAAAACTGCATCGTCTCTTTCGTGAACCCGCACATCGGCATCTGTTTCGTGCCCTTGCCGTAGATCAAAATCTTGTGCGCGGCGACTTCCTTGTTAATTTCTTCTTGAATGGGATCTGCCATGGGTCGGCCTCCTAGGTTTCATCGATGGTTTTCGCGGTAATTTCGAGCGCATGAATCCGCCCATCTTTCATCGGGCCATCCAGCGCTTGATAGACCAGGCGATGACGATCCAGCAGATTCTTCCCTGCGAAGGCTGCCGAAATCACCACCACTTTGAGATGATTCATCGTGCCCGTCCGGTCCGAAACCGTGACTGCGGCATCCGGCATCATCCGGCGCACATATTCCGTCAGGACATCCGGCGTAATCATACCCCCTCCAATCTCACTCATTATCAGAATACTCCAGCCTCACGCCCAAAGGCAATTCAGCTCGCTAGCAGGATGCTGAAAAAGGCCGTCCAACTTCGTTCTCGGCTCATCGAAATCCTCAACGTACCCCAGAGGGTACGCCTCCGGTTTCGATTCGCCTGCGGCCTTTCTGGACGGCCTTTTTGAGCATCCTGTGCAATGTATTCCAGATGCCCAAGATGTGCGAATCATTCGACTCTCATCGTGCCACAAGAATTTTTGACAGCCACCTAGAACTCATAGGGTGAAGAGCGAGGGAACAAAGCTCATGGTTTTCGGAACTTCGAGCTCAGAATTTCGAGTCGCGCCTTTCTCGCACGTCGCGCACAGCTCCGGTGCTGGTGGTGGATTTCAGCACAGGCTGGTGGATAGCCACCACAGGGACCTGCACCATGTCACGAAGAGACAAGGCTTTGCAGGGAAACTTGAGCCCTTGCCGCATCGCCATGCTGGCACACGCATTGCGCTTACGTGGAACAAGAACAGGCGAGCTGGCCATGACGCAACCACATCTACCTATCAACCAAGGAGGATGCCATGGATGAGTTCAAATCTGGATTTTTTGTCGGGGGAGAGGCCTGTGAGGGGCGGGTGCTCGTGGTAGACGACGAGCCGGACATTCGTAGAGTCGTGAAGATGACGCTGCAAAAAGCCGGCTATGAAGTCCTTGAAGCGGAAAATGGCGAGAAGGCGATTGAAGTCATCAATGCCGGCGAAAATCGGCTCCTCCTCGACGTCGTCATCTGCGACATTCGCATGCCGAAAGTCAACGGAGTCGAAGCCGTTGCCTACTTCAGAAGCCATTATCCTCGCGTCCCGCTGATCGTGCTGACAGGCTTCCCGGATACTGACATGGCAACCTCATTCCTCCGACAGGGCGTCGTGGATTATCTCGTCAAGCCGGTCGAAGGAGAGAAACTGAAATCGGCCGTTGCGCGAGCGATTGAACAGCGGGAACTTGCGCGGCTGTGACAATGCGTCTGCACTCTCCGCTCCGCCGGAACGAGGCATGCCTCTCTTTGCGCTTCTCGGTCATAGGGGCGCAGCCCTGCTATGGGGAGATCGCCTGAGTGGAACGTTCTGATCGCACCAAAGTCGCCATTCTGGGAGCAGGTCGCGGAGGCCGTGCGCTGCTCGACCTGCTGCACCATATCCCATCGCTCGAAATCGCCGGCATTGCGGACCGTAATCCGGATGCGCCGGGGCTGGAACGCGCGCGTGAACTGCAGATTTCCGTCACCACCAATGTGCCGGATCTGATCAGCAACCATGGCGTGAACCTGATTTTGGACGTCACGGGCGATCCGGACATGGAGACCTATCTGTATGCCCACAAACCTCCTCTCGCAAACATCCTGAGTGGATCAGCCTCCCGCCTGCTGTGGAAGCTCATTCAGCATGAAGCCAAGCTCGAAGCCGAGCTCCTTCAATCGGAAAAGCTTGCGGGAATCGGCTCATTTGCCGCAGGCATTGCGCATGATATCAATAATCCTCTGCAGCTCATTTTAGGACTGGCTGAAAACCTCGCGGAGGAACGAGACCTCACCGCCGTGCACGAACAGGCTCGAGACATTATTGAAGCCGTCAAACGGACGAGTGCCATCTGTCGAGACCTCACCCGCTACTCACGGCTCGCCTCTCCTCATGAGGATATGCTGGTGCCGCTCAACGAAAAGCTGGACGAAGCGCTGAAAATTGCGCGCTACGCGTCGAGTTTTCACGATATTGAAATGATCAAACAGTACCAGCCGGACACCGCCGTCAAAGGCAACCCGGATGAGTTGCTCCACGTCCTCGTCAACCTCATCACCAATGCGGTTCATGCCATGGAGCGAGGCGGCGGCACGCTGACAATCGAAACTGCGCTCCACGACCGGCAGGTCGATGTCCGAATCTCCGATACGGGATGCGGCATTGCCCCAGACACCATCCACGAGATTTTCGAGCCGTTTTTCACGACGAAGGCCCCCGGCAAAGGCACGGGGCTGGGGCTTTATAACGTCAAAACTATCGTCAGCAAAATGCACGGCACGATTGCCGTCGACAGTCAGGTCGATAAGGGAACGACCTTTACCTTGACCTTCCCCAACGCCGAGCCGGTCGGACAAGGATGTCTGTTATGAATCCCGCGCGCCCAGCATCTCGCGCTGACACAAGATGGGGGCTCCAACTTAAACTGATTCTGTCCATGTTGCTCGTGGGGATCATTCCACTCATGGTGGGTCTCGGTCTCGCCTTTTGGCAGGGTTCCCGTGAAATCCAGGTCGTCAACGGCGAAAACTTCAAGGCCCTGGCCGAGGAGACAGCGCGAAAAGTCGATCTCTTGATATCGGATGAAGTCGGCCGGACATCACGGATTGCGGCGGACCCTTCGATTATCCTTGAGCTCGAGCAACGGCGCGATGCCCTGCTGGACATGACGGAAGGTGAGCGCCGCCGGACAGTGGACCGGCTCAAGAGTGGCTGGGAGGCGAAAGACCCCGCGGCAGTCCAGACCATCACGGGAAGCAAAATAGCCGGCACCATTCAGGAACATCTCTCTGGAGCCAAGAGCGAGGCCGATCAACTGATACCGCAAGTCGTCCGGTCTGCGACTAAGATGCTCTACATCACCGACATTGAGGGCAATCTGGTTGCCGCATCGACCACGCTGCCTCCCTTTGCCAATAAAGACACAGCCTGGTGGAAAGGCGCCTCCCATCGCGGAGTCGGCCAGCTCTTCATCGAAGATGTGCACTTCGATGAACGGATCCAGAGCCATGTCATCAGCATCTCGCTTCCCATTATGGATCGCATCCGCTATGAAGCAGTCGGCGTGCTCCATCGTGTGATCGATGCTAAAGAGTTGATCTCGCCCTCGATCTCTCCCATTCGTTTCGGCAAGACCGGACACGTGATGCTGATCGACCATCGCGGCATTGTCATGAGCTGCCCCATTCTGCCGACCGGCGTCCCGCTCTCAGACGCGCAGCTCATTCCGCTCGTCACGCCTCTTGAGCCGGGCTGGGTCAGCGCGCCGAGCGATGGACACGGCGGACAATCGACCTCGCTGATCGGGTTCGCCCCGGTGCCTGAAACCAGCCGGGCCACCAATGCCGATCGAGGAAAAAGCTCCTGGCACACCTTCGTGTGGCAATCCTCCGACGAACTCTTTGCCCCGATTCGCCACCTCCTCATCTGGATGGCTGTCTTCAGCCTCCTCGCCGTCGTGTTGATGACGTCTCTCGGCTTTCTCGCGGCCCATCGTATCGTCATGCCGGTGCGCCAATTACAGGCAGCAGCGCAATTGATCGGGCGCGGTGAGCTTCGGCAACCCATCGATATTCAGACCGGCGATGAGCTTCAAGATTTGGCCGATGAATTCAATCGAATGAATCGCCAATTGGAGGCCGCCTTTGCAGGCCTGACCGATCAAGTGACCATCAAAACACAACAAGTGGAGTCTCTGCTTCAATCGACAGATCAAATCCTGGATGCTGTTCCAACCCCGATCATCATGGTCGATCACGATGAACAGGTGCAGTACATCAATCGGGTCGGACGCGATTTCTTTCAGGCCATACCCGATTCCATCACATCAATCCCGTTGTTCGATCTGCTCCCCGTCGATACGGCGATACGGGAGCACCTGCGAAAAGAGTTCAGACGCGCGCGAAACGGAGAGCCTGTCGCAACGGCAACTGACACGGAGGATGCCGCTGCCGTCAATCGCGCCCGTGACCCATTAGCCCCCATGGCAGGCACAGTGGAACCACGCCACCAACAGGAGATTCAGATTGGTCCCCGGCGATATCACTATCAATGGTTCCACATGGCCGGGAGAAATCAGGGAGAGGATCGGATCGGCCTTGTCTTCAGGGACACGACCGACGATAGCCGCCTCCAGGACCAGCTCATCCAGGCCGAGAAATCGGGCAGTCTTGGAACTCTCACCGCCGGAATCGGACATGAATTAAACAATCCGCTCTTCGGAATCATAGGATTGGGGGAAGCTATCGGAGAAGAAGCCGACCTCGACCGCGCCAGATCCTACGCCCGCGACATCGTCCAGCATGGACGTCGAATGGCTGCGATTATTCGAGACTTCACCGGCGTCACGACCCGCGAGACATCGGACCAACGGCAACCGGTTCACATCGAGCAAGAACTCGATCGAGCCATCGCGACACTCACGGACGGCATGGACACCTCAAAGCTGACGATCCAGAAAGCGTACGCGGGAGATACCTGCGTGCTGGCCCTTCCCGACCAACTCAGACAGGCCTTTACAAACGTGCTGATGAATGCCCTTCAAGCGATGAAGGGCCAGGGCGCCCTGCATCTCTCAACAGCCCTGACCGGTACATCCGTCGTGACCACGATTGCGGATACAGGGCCCGGCATTCAGAAACAACATCTGTCAAAACTGTTCGATCCGTTCTTTACCACCAAGGGGCAAGGCGAGGGGTCCGGACTCGGCTTGACCGTCGCGCGCCGCATCATCAAGAAATTTGGAGGAGACATCAGAGTTGAAAGCCAGGAGGGGACCGGCACGACCTGCATCGTCACCCTCCCGGTCATACCCCTTCCGCCGCCCACACAGGAGGCTTCATGCGCCGAGTCAACATCGCACTCTCTGCAGCAGCCCTCACCGTCCTAACCTTCGGGATCTGGTGCACCTCCTATGCTTCCTCCGCAAAGGAACGATCTGGGTCGTCCGGCATCCCGCCTGAGAAAGCGGCGGCCTATGTCTATGCCGTGATCAAGGCCGATCGCACGCTCTACACAACGGAAATCGTCAATCGACTCCTAGCAAAAGGTGTCACCACAGCATCTGAACATTGGGAGTTGGAGAATACCCTCATGTTGCCGGCTCAGTTTCTCCAGCATTCGGGTAAACTGGCAGCTGAGAACGGAAGCGGGGTCCGGTATCGATTGATCGGTCTCTGGCCTATTTACCAACGCAACGCTCCGGTGAGCGACCTGGAACGCACTGCCTTGGAGTCTCTCCGGAAGAGTCCCGACCTGCCGGTTACCGGAATCGTGACCAGTGGGCGCAAACAATACTTTCAGGCCATCTATGCCGACCTCGCCGTCTCACAGGCCTGTATCGATTGTCACAACGGCCATCGGCTCAGTCCGAAACGAGACTTTAAGCTCAACGATGTGATGGGTGGGATCGCCATCACCATTCCGCTGGAATAGGGTATCAAGAGGACACGGACGTGAAGAGCTGCGGCTTCGTCGTGGATCGGATGCGAGCAGGAGCGAACCGGCGGACTTATCGGCGCGCCTCGCCGCCGGACTCTTTATCGAGCACCACGACCTGCTTGGCCCGGTGAGCGGAGAGATCGCTGACACTGCCCGGCAACTTCGGAAGATCATCGGACCAGGCCGCCACCCCCATATCCGTCGTACCCTGGAGCTTGGCGCCTTCTTCCATGATAAGCACCGGCGTCAGGACTTCTCCGATGAGCGTCGCGGTCTTCAGCAGCTGGATTCGCTCGTTCGCCGTCACCTTTGCCTTGATGCGGCCGCTGCTGACCACCGTGCCGGCTATAATCGTCCCCTCCACCAATCCATCCTCGCCGATGATGACGTGTCCCTTGGTCTGAATTTCGCCATCGAGCCGGCCATCGATCCGCACCGTCCCTTCAACATGAATCTCGCCTTTCAACACCACTCCTTTGGCCAACAGAGTAATGTTGTCGTCTCCAGCAAAGCCGCTACTCTTCATGCGTCACCTCCCCTTCACGCTCGATCATTGACGCCAGCTTACACTATTCCTCCCGACGAGACCTAGGAGAATCCAAAAGTATGCCTGAGCCGTTCCCATATTCCCCCGCCGTGCACTTCACAATACACGTCGGGCTCCGTGCCTTCGATGAACACCTCCGATACCTGCTCAGGACATTGCGACGTGGCCAACTGCCCGGTCTTCGGATCGATGTTGCGAGAGACGACACCGATCGGCATCACAAACGCGGGAACAGTGGGCGGGATGATGCGACGCGCGAGATCCATCCAAATCGGCAGAGCCGCCTGCGATCCCGTGAGACGCAAAGGCCGTTCGTCGTCGAATCCCACCCAGACCCCGATCACCACGTCGGAGGTGTAGCCCACGAACCAGGCGTCGCGATACCCGTCGGTTGTGCCGGTTTTTCCGGCGACCGAGCCTTGGAGTCCGATCGCTCTGGCTTTGCTCGCAGTGCCTCGCTGAATGACGCCTTCGAGGAGAGACGTCAACACATAGGCTCCTTGAGGCGAGACCGCCTGCTGCCGGTCCGGCACGCTATTCCACACAATATCACCCTGTCGATCTCTCGTCGATCGCACCGCAGTCGGCTTGACGGCGACTCCTCCGTTGGCGATCGCTCCATACGCCGCCGTGATCTCCATCAACGACACAGACGAACTGCCCAAGGCCACCGACGAAAGATCACCGCCGATCGTACTCGTCACACCAAGACGATGCAGCAACTGCACGATCGGCTTCACCCCCAGGGTTTTGGCTGCACGTATCGCAGGCACATTGAACGACTGTTCCAGCGCGCTCCGCACGCTGACAGGCCCGTGAAATTGTTTGTCGTAGTTCTGCGGAGACCAGGGACCGGTCTCCGACTCAAAGGTCACCGGTTCGTCCACCAACAAGCTCGCTGCAGTCAATTGGCCGACCTGCCCCTCACGAGCCGCTTCCAGCGCCGCAAGATAGACGAAGGGTTTGAAAAGCGAGCCCGGTTGCCGCCGCGCCTGAACGGCGCGATTGAATTGACTCCTTCGGTAGTCCCTTCCTCCGACCAAGGCCAGCACCGACCCGGTCTTGGGATCGAGCACCACCACCGCTCCTTGCACCGGTTCCATCGCACTCTTGAGATGGGGATGCGCAGACTCTAACTTGGCTAAGCCCTTCTCCAGCGATTCGGTGGCCGCTTGCTGGATCATCGAATCGAGCGTGCTGTCGATCCGCAAGCCCTCCGGCAAGGGAACCACACCAGCCTCCTCCACCTGTCGAAGCACCGCATCGACGAAATAGGGCGCATCGGTCAGGATGTCCTCCGACGGGGTCACGCGCAACGGTGCATTCATCGCGCGTTTCCAGACCTCTTCCGTCAGCAGACCCGTCTCCCGCAGCCGCCGCAACACGACATCTCGCCGCTGCTTCGCCAATTCGGGATGCTTCGTCGGCGCGTAACTATTGGGTCCCTTGATCAAGCCGGCGATCATCGCGGTCTCTTCGACCGTCAATTCTTGAAGAGTCTTGCCGAAATAGCGATTGGCTGCCTCGCGCACCCCGTAGATTGAAACGAACCCCGCCTGACCAAGATAGATTTCATTCAGATAGCTTTCCAGGATGTCCTGTTTCGTATACTTCACCTCCAGCACCAGCGCCGCCAGGGCTTCCTTGAATTTCCGCCCCATCGTCCGCTGCGGAGAATAAAATAAATTCTTCGCCAGCTGCTGCGTGATCGTGCTGCCACCCTGCACCACCCCGCCCTTGGTGAAATTGGTCCAGACCGCCCGTCCGACAGCAACCGGATCGATGCCGAAATGGGAATAGAAACGGCGATCTTCGATGGTCAGGACCGTCTCAATGATTCGCGGAGGAATCTGGGCCAACGGAACCCATTCGCGCACCTGGCGCGACTCACCACGCACTCCGCTCAGAAGCTCCGGCTCCAGAAAGACGGAGAAAAGCGGCGTCCCATCAAGCTGAGACAGGACCTCCACCACTCGCCCCTGATCCAACGGCAACGTCACCGTCGTCGCGCCGACATAGGCTTCCGGCTGCGCATGGAGATAGACCGTCAAGGCCTCTTCGGTCAGCCGATAGTCGCCGGGAGACTGCACCGGCACATTCACTCGCCGATAGCCCAGCCGTTGCAGCCGTTCAGGAAGGCGGCTGTGTGTAAGCGAAAGATCCGGTTGCAGCAGGAAGGGCGCACTATACAGACGCAGCGGAGGATGCTCGTCGCTCTTGGGCAGAGCAAGGAATGTCGCCAAATAGGCGCCATAGGCCGCGACGACGAGGCACAGCACAGCAACAAGGCCTGCCAGGCCCATGCTGGCATATGTCACCCATCGGGCAGGTCTCTTCATCGTTCTATCCCACATGATTCATGACGGTTCATCGCGAAATCGCCAAGCTGCGTCGCGAGACAAGCGCGACGAGCAAGATAGAGGAAGGTTCAGGGTTCGAAGTTTCAGAAAATACGGATCGCCGCGCTTGGAACCCTGAACCTTACGCCTTGGCCATGCACGATGCAATTCTCTCGCCCATCATGCTCGTCGCGCCTTATGAGTTCCGATCTTCTGAGGCAGAAGCGAACCGACAACCATCCCCGCCGCCGCCATGATAAACCCGGCCAGTTGCGGCGGCCAGATCGAATCGCTGGGACTGAAGATTTCCAGCGACAGCCACGTCGTCAGTCCGGCCACGATGGCGCAGAGAGCGCCCTGTGTGGTCGCGCGAGACCAATAGAGGCCGGCCGCAAGCGGGATAAAGGCCGCCACCAACGTGACTTTGTAGGTATTGACGAGCATCGAATAGATGCTGGCATCGGACACCAGCGCGATCGTCAAATCGACCGCGGCAAAGATCATCAAGACCAGGCGCATGATCCGCAAGAACTGTTGATCGGTGAGGTCCGGCCATACGCGCTTGATGACGTTTTCGCTCAGAGTCACCGAGGGAGCGAGCAATGTCGCGCTCGAGCAACTCATGACGGCCGAAAGCACCGCGCCAAAAAACAGAATCTGCGCGACGATCGGCGTATGTTGGAGGATGAGGGTCGGCAACACCAGTTGCGAATCTTCCACGAGCAGACGCCCGAACTTTTCCGGATCGATCATCGTGGCCGAATAGGTGAGGAACATCGGGACGAAGCAGAAGAGAAAATAGATCCCTCCGCCAAGAATTGAACCACGCACCGCCGTCCGCTCGTCTTTCGCCGAGGTGATCCGCTGAAACACATCTTGCTGGGGAATCGATCCCAGCATCATCGTAATGCCTGCGCCGATGAAGGGGATCCACGCGTTGAGACTCGCCGGCGGAAAGAAATCCAACTTTCCCGCCTGCGCCGCATGTTCCACCACCGCGCTGACCCCGCCCGTCAGCCCGCTCACGACCGAAGCAATATAGAGCAGCCCGCCCATGATGACGCTGAGTTGGACAAAATCGAGAATGGCCACGGAGAACATGCCGCCGAAGGTCGTATAGGTCAACACGATGACCGCGCCGAGAACCATTCCGAGTGGCTGGCTCACCGCCCCGTTTGTCACGACGTTGAACACTAATCCCAACACTTTGAACTGAGCCGCGACCCACCCCAGATAGGACGCCACCACACAGAGGGTGCAGAGTACTTCTACCGTTTGGTTGTACCGCAGCCGATAGTAGTCTCCGACAGTCAGAAGGTTCAGCCGATACAACCGTGGGGCAAAGAACAATCCGGCCAGAATCAAACACAAACTCGCGCCGAAGGGATCGGCAACGACCCCGCGCAAGCCATCCTTGACAAAGATCGCCGGCATCCCCACCACAGCCTCCGCGCCAAACCAGGTCGCAAAGACCGTGGCGATCACGATCGGCAGCGGCAAGCTCCTACCGGCCACCGCAAAATCCTTCGCGCTATGGACCCGCCTGGCGGCAGCCAGCCCAATTCCCACCGACACAAGTAAATAGAGAATGACGAATCCGAGAATCATGAAAAGAGTTTAGGCATAGGTGTGGGCGGATTCTAGCGAGGCGGCGGTACGGGCGCAACGCGCAGAGCAAATCCTGTTCATCCGGCTCAACCAAATACACGAGACACACCGAACAAACAAGACCAATCAACAAGGCCTCTGTTCCCTCGATCAATCACATGGTAGGCTAATAGCAGTTGTACTGGAGGGAGGCCTATGAACAATCGCGTAATCCAAGGGATACGCTCCTCTCGGAAGACAACTCAGCTGTGGCCACAACTCTTCATCGGAGCGATCGGAATCGCGACGGTGTTGACCGGGCTACCGGCCTACGCAAGCGAATCGCAGACACTGTGGGAATGTTCGAATTATACCGGCGATGCCCACACCCGTTGCTTGGAAGCTTTCGCGCAAACGCAGCAGGACCAGATCGCCGAACTCCAAGGAAAGGTACAAGCTCAACAAGAAACGATCAATAGTCTGAAAGCTCAGGCCGACCGCCAGGCCTCCGCGAATGCCGACCTGCAACGGCAATTGGCACGACCTCCCGCGGTTGTGCAAGCAGTTCCTCCTTTCTACACGTATCCCCCTGTAGGGCTAGGGCTCAGTCTCAACTTCGGGAGTCCTGGGATTTATGGGTCTCCATTCTATTATCCTCCGTTCGCGTTTGGCCCGCCCTTCTATGGACTACGCTACCGGAGCTACTACGGTTGGTAGCACGATCGAACCGCCGTCGGTTCGTCCGCTTTATGCCTAGCCCGCATTATTCATGGCGGTTCGTCGCGAAATTGCGGAGCCGCGTCGCGAGACCGGCGCGTGGAGCCCGGAGGACCCGATGCGTACTCGTGCAGTACGGTGAGGGTCCGAGAGGCGAGCCCGCCGGCCGAAGGCTCGTCGTAGCAGCGGATCGGCGATTGCAGCAGAAGTGTTCATGAATAATGCGGGCTAGACACAATTGTCTTGATCCGCACCGCAACATCGCATACCCTCGACGGATCTGGGCTTTACAGCAACAGCCCGTTGCGGCCACACATAATAAAGAAAGGACAGCTCATGCGCCTCATGGCCTCCTGTTTAGCGACCATACTCTGTCTTGGAACCACTGTGGCATTCGCCGCAGCCCCGGAGCCGACAACCGACGACCAAAAAACTCTTTATGCGTTGGGATTGGCCATCAGCCAATCGCTCGGAACCTTCAATCTGAACGAGTCTGAACTCGACCTCGTGAAGTCCGGCATCTCAGATGGGGTCTTCAAAAAGACTCCCAAAGTAGACCTCCAGACATTCGGCCCGAAGATTTCACAACTGCAACAGGCCCGCGCCTCGGTTGTCGCAGAAGCGGAAAAGAAAGCGGGAACCGCATTCCTCGCGAAAGCCGCAGCAGAATCAGGCGCCAAGAAAACCGAGTCCGGCGCGATCCTCACGACCATCAAGGAAGGAACAGGCCCCACCCCGAAAGTCACGGATACGGTCAAGGTGCACTATCACGGAACCCTGACCGATGGGACCGTGTTCGACAGTTCCGTCAAACGGGGCGAGCCGGCCACCTTCGGATTGAATCAAGTGATCAAGTGTTGGACGGAAGGGGTGCAACTGATGAAAGTCGGCAGCAAGAGCAAGTTGGTGTGCCCGTCCGCTATCGCCTATGGCGACAAAGGCGCGCCCCCCCAGATTAAGCCCGGTGCGACGTTAGTGTTTGAAGTCGAACTCCTTGAAATCGTGACCAAGGAATCCCCCCACTGAAGTCTTCACAAGGCCGAGCGGGACATGCGCCCGCTCGGCCTCGCTTGGCAATCCATTCGACAAAAATCGCCCGATCGCACGATGAGGGAGTGTCTCCTACCGGACCCACCCAGGCTGACAAATTTGTCTTGATCCCCATGCATAACATCGCATAACGTGTTGGGCTTCAGATCTTGCAATATCGAGTCTGGCGCCGTCACACACAAATGAAAGGGCAGCTCATGCGTTTCGTTGTCTCCTGCTTGGTGACAGTACTCAGCCTTGGAACCACTGCATCATTC
>DATIQH010000541.1:0-9896 GCA_035471155.1 Nitrospiraceae bacterium
GATTAATCAATACGGGCTTGATCAGACCGGAGGCCGAAGCCTCGCTCACCGCCTTCACGATCGTCACATCTCCATCTCTCACCACTTCATAGGAGGTATGTTTGGGTATCTTCTTAAAGGTGAGCGGTTTCCACCCATCGGGCAGCGCCTGCCCGACCTGACTGGCAGAAAACTTTCCCACTTCAAGAACTGACTCGTTCTGCGCCCACAGGCATGCTGGAGCGATCAACAGCCACGTCGCTAGAAGTACTCCCGCCGAAACTAGCCTCCCACCATTCCCCTCTTTGAGGGCGGGCGTAGTTCGACTTCGACTGCGCGCATCGAACAATATGCGTACTCCCTCCAAGCTTGCTCGTTCTCTCTCTAAGGACGGGGGCTGATAGATCTTCCACTGCGCGCGTACAACGAGGGCCTTCTGAGGCCGCGCATTGTGCGAGCACCAAGAATTCAATCCTCTCTTATCCACTCCATGAGGGCAGACGTGATTCGCCTTCGACTGCGCGCATCGAACGAGCACCTTCTGAGCGTGCGCGTTCTGCGAGCAAGGAAGGCGACCACGGTTTGCCCTCACCCCCGCCTCATCCACGCAAACAACTTCATCAGTAAGCTCTTCGTTCCTTGCGTAAAGTGCGCCTTGCGCCACAGATTTACGACCTTCTTATTCACCTCGGCCTGCGTCGGATAGGGATGGATCGTGCCGGCGATCGTCTTCGCTCCGGCGCCGGCCTTCATCGCAACGGAAAACTCGCCGATCATGTCGCCCGCATGAGCCGCTACGATCGTCGCGCCGACAATCTTGTCCGTATCCTTCCGAACGTGAATCCTCGCAAAGCCCTCGTCTTGCCCATCCAGAATCGCGCGATCGACCTCGTCAAGTTTGTACGTATAGGTTTCGACTTCGATACCCTTCTTCTGTGCCTCCTTCTCATACATTCCGACATGCGCCACTTCCGGCTCTGTGAAGGTACACCAGGGCATGATCAAGGATTCGACGCTGGCATAGCCCAAACCGAAGGGATGCGGAAATAAAGCGTTCTGAATGACGATCTGCGCCATGGCATCGGCGGCATGGGTAAACTTGTAGCGCGAGCAAATGTCGCCCGCCGCAAAAATCCTGGGATTCGTCGTCTGCAACCGCTCGTTCACCTTGACCCCGTGCTTGTCATATTCGACACCGACCGTTTCCAACCCGATGCCCTCGACGTTCGGGGTCCGGCCGACACCGACAAGAACCTCGTCGACCGTCAGATCGTACTGCTGACCATGGGAATCGACGGTGAGCCGCTTGCCACTATCCGTTTTGCTGACCTTGAGATCTCTTCCGCAACAGAGCAGTTTCACACCGTCGCGCAACATCTGTTGTTCGACAATGTCTGCTGCATCGCGGTCTTCGTTCGGCAAGATGCCATGAGCCGTTTCAATGAGAGAAACCTGGCTCCCGAAGCGGGCGAACGACTGAGCCAACTCGCATCCGATGGGACCGGCGCCGATCACCCCGATGCGTGGCGGCAGTTCCGTCAGCGAGAATACCGTTTCATTGGTGAGATAACCGACCTCTTTCAATCCTGGTGTCGGAGGCGTCGAGGCCCGGGCTCCGGTGCAGACAGCGGCTTTCACAAAGGTAAGGGTACGATTGCCAGACGGCCCTTCGACTTGGATGGTATCGGCGCCGGTAAAGTGCCCGCTACCGATGTAGACGTCCACGCCCAACTTCGTATAGCGATGAGCCGAATCGTTGTGGCTGATCTGCGCGCGCAGCTTTCTCATGCGCGCCATGACAGCGCCGAAGTCGTACTTCACCCCGGGAGGAATATGCAGGCCGAACTCCTCGACATTCCGCAAATCTGCCCAAGCCCTTGCCGCGCGAATGATGCCTTTCGAGGGCACACAGCCGACATTCAAGCAGTCCCCTCCCATCAAATGTTTCTCGATCAAGGCCACTTTGGCCCCCAGACTCGCAGCAATGACAGCCGTGATCAACCCTGCTGTTCCAGCCCCGATGACCACGACATTGTAGCGGCCAGCCGGTTCGGGATTGACCCAGTTCGAGGGATGCACATTGTCGACAAGCGTGCGGTTATGCTCGTCGTTCGGCAGCACGAGACCTTCTTCATGCTGCCTCATCGACAACGTCCCCTCTATTGTACGGGTAATCATACTGCAACCTTCCTGTACTGTGACGATTCTCGTTCGCAGGGCCAGCGGTCATGCCGGTTTCCCAGACCACTTCTTGTACAGGCTCGGCACAAGCGCCAGAAGCCCCAGTAATACAAATGCTCCAATCACTCCGGGGGAAGCAATATCTTTCAAGGAATTGATCGTGCCGAGTTGCCGGCCTGCGTAGGCATAGATGAAGGAGCCAGGAATAATCCCAAGCGCCGTCGCTGCCACATAGGTGCCGACATTCATGCGCGTCAGGCCGGATACCAGATTCACTACAAAGAATGGAAAGAGTGGAATCAACCTAAGGGTCAGGAGATAACTGAACGCATTTTTCGCAAAGCCCTGCTGAACGGGCCCCAACCACTTCCCAAACTTCCGTTCCACCCAATCGTGCAACAAATAGCGGGATGCGAGAAACGCGAGCGTCGCTCCCGTCGTCGCCCCCAGATTGACGAAGAGTGTGCCCCATACAAATCCGAAAAGGAATCCACCTGCCAGCGTCAGGATCACCGCGCCGGGAAGCGAGAGCCCCGTCACGGCCACATAGGCCAAGACGAATAAGGCTGCGGCGACGGCAGAATGTGTTTCGGTAAACGACAAGAGATAATCACGATTGTCCTTGAGCGCATCCAAGGAGAGGAACCGGCCCAGGTCGAAGTAGAAAAATGCGGCCACCGCAACTCCGATCGCGAAGACCACTGCAATTTTCCCGACACTCAACCCACTCTTTGTTCCAGAAGATGGTAGATCGTTCGTCATGGCAGTTTGCTCGCTTATCATGGGGACTCCTTCTCTGGCTGTCAATGTGGCCGACTACTTTTCAGTCGTTCGAAGTCCCATGGTCTTACAACAGCCAATCCTTGCCACACGAACGATTAATAGCCGCTCCCCCTCACCCGGCAGATCAGGCGCTACATTTTGCAAGAGATATCTTACTGACACTCTGCTGGCGGCGCGCTCCAGGCAGTGCCTCACACCGCATATTATAACCAAGGTGATTAGACGTGAGACGATCAATCAGTAGGTGAGACGGATGGGTAGAACTTTAGAGAGGAGCAAAATGGCGACATCGCTTCCCCTTTTTTCGGCGGTGTGGATCCTGGAAAGTTAGAGGCGAGGCCTATCTGATGAGCCGGCTATTCAACTTACAGTACCTTGAGGCCCTCTTCCTCGGGGCGCTGCCTACCTCTGGCGCGGCTCTCCCTCCGCTCTCTGACGGTATGACGAGAGCACAGTTGCTCAGCTCGTCATCGATGACCAGGACAAAACTGGCTCTCTCCCCCAGGTATTTGCTACCAGTCCCCCCCCTGTACACGCGTAGGCAGGTATCGCACAATCAAGTTAGGTCAAGCTGCCCGCCTGATAAACGACTCCGCTCCAAGATGGACTTCGTCATCCTTATAGTCCGGCTCACCACCTGAAGGCACCAAAACTTTCTCCTGTTTGGTCAGGCGATTCTGCTCTGTCACGGAATCATAGATACGGCCACAATTCACACAACGCAGGCTAGTCGTCCACATTTGCCCATATCCGCCCTCCATGTCTAGCAATTGGTCTTTCACCATGAGACCCTGGCAACGTGAGCAATGCATGATAAACCTCCTTGGTGTAGGCCTTAGCACTTGTCACTCATGAAAAAGGATAGCGCCCGCCACGGCCGACGACAGACCAAAAGGAAGTACCTCGGAGGTATGGTATCTGGGTTTAGAAGGAAGGATGGTCTCGGAGCGTTGCTCAACCCCTTGATGGTTTGTCACGAAATCGCTTGGAAGCCAGGCGAGGGGCACGAGGCGAGAAGAAAGACCTACCTTCTGGGCACCCCCTAGCCGCTAGCCCCGTGCCTCTCGCCCGAACATCGGCACTTGCGGCAGATACGCTCATGAGTAATGTGGGTAAGAACCGAAGGAGGTAGCAGGGGCAGCTATCGTGGCCGGCGATTGTGGAGATCACGATCCATGTCGAGCCGGCCGAACGTTCGTTCAACTGGATCGATCGTCCCATCCTGGTTTCGATCCAACTCTTGAAAATGGTCGTGAATCAATTCAGGAATATGTGGATTCGGAACCCCTCCATCAAGATGATTCCGACGAGGGTCGTAGCGCTGAGGACTTTCCAACATGCCGTGATACATCAAATCTGTTCTTGGCTGTACAACGGCTTCCGGCGGCTTCCTCTGGTGAACCTTCGAATGTCGATGTCTTTTCGTACTCGTCGCCTTGAACTCATGCTTCGCCGACTTTGCTTGCTTCTGAATAGCTCCCGGTTGGCTCTCCAAGGCAGTGGATGATATAGGGCTCTTATTGGCACGGGGAATCGACGGAGTTTGCTCTTGCTCGAGTTGATGGTTGGTCGGCTTGGCTGCGACAGCCTGGGTCAGCTCTTTTGCCTTTTTGGTTGCCGCAGATGCGTCTCCGACGATGGCCCATGTGAAAGCCACCAACCAAGCACAGACCAATCTCCTCAAACTCCAGGCCACGCTCGTCATAACCCTCCCACCTAAGAGCCCACACAAGTGTAGCAGGTTACATGCGTGCGCTTGAGTCCAGGAAAATCAATGAATTAGCGCCTCTCTCTTGCACGAACGGCGAGACACCTCTTTTCATCACCGTCTGGCTTATTTCACCTTGAGGGTGAGAACAATCCGGTCCTCTCTTGAGGCTATTGAAAAAGTACTTCAGCAAAGATTTCGCCTTCGTCTGGAGGGATCGAGCTAATCTGCGTTAACCTCGCTCTTACGGAGTCGGTCGCTAATATGACTAGTATACGTTAACGAATTCTCTCGCAGTACTGTTCGAACTGCAGCACGTATCCGACGAATACATCCCCGCCCTGGCGCCGATACTCGTCTTCCTGCACTCCCTCTCGCCGGTCCTGCTTGAGCCGTTGACAAGCCTGGAGCTCGGCCCGCCGTATCTGCGGTTGAAGCCGTTCCTGCTCCTCTGGAGACCGTCGCAATACTTGCTCCTGCGTTTGCCGCATCCCCAGCATATACTCGTAGAGTTGAGGTTCCTGGGTTTTGGTCGTGAGAGTCTCGGTCTGTGCCAAACAAGCGGCAACGGGAAAGATCAAACAAAAACACAGAGCGAATGTTTTCATCATAATCAATCCCCCTTCATGCAAGACGAATCCCCTGTTGAGCCGGAATCGTGTCGATCAACTCAAAGTTCGTCCGAACGGTCGCAATCGCCTCGCCATGCTGCTTGATCGAGCTTTCGCCGATCGGGCCAAGCCAATTATCAGTCCGCTCCAGATAGGGCACTTTATAGGGGTCGATCCCCATAATCCGGCAACAGGTCGCATCGACCGCGGGAAGATTACGGCCCATCACCAAAACACCGACCTGTTTCGGGTCGCCCATGATCGGCCCATCGCCCTGCATCCCGACGATCCCATCGACAATGGCAAAGTGCGGTTTCAATGTCGCGTTGATGTCGAGAATCGAATTTTCGATTCCAGCATGGTGCAGTACGTTTTTCGGCCAGCCGTAGTAAATGCCCGGCATGACACCGAACAGGTTCTTCATCGAAAGCGTGACTCCAGCTATATGGTGCGTCTTCATCTTCGCGACAGACACGATCCAATCCACCTCCTGGAAAAGGGCAGGAAACGTGAGCGTCCGCATCGAAGATTGACGACCGGCATTCGGCAATTCATAGCCAGTAATATAGTTAAGGTCGTGAAACCGGATACGATCTTCTGTCAGCACATCCGCCAAGCCGGACTCTTCATAGACCGCCAGCGTATCACGCCGATGGCCGGGACCCTCGGCAACCATAACCGTAGCGGCCTCCAGTCGAAGAAACGCTTCGATCGTGCCTCGTAGGACCAAAGGATGTGTATTGATATGAGGTGCTCCTGAAGCGGTTTCGACTAAGTTCGGCTTGAGGAGGATGCGCTTCCCCTTCAATTCTTCAGGAAAGACACCCAACTCCCGAACTCCTCTGGTAATCGCATCGGCAATATCCAACTGGTAGTGCGCCACCTTGGTCACAAATGTCTGCGCCTCTTGTGGCATCCGAAAATACCGTTTTGGAATCAGGAGCAACCCTGAGCCTAGCAAGAGGCCTGCTGCCCCTGCTCGAAGCAGATCGCGGCGTGTGATGCCTCCTCCTGTCGAGTTCTGTTTCAAATGATCGGACAAGATATCCCTCAATGAGGACGAATCGCCGATTGGTGCTGATGAGTCACTCGCGGAAAGACGGTGTTCTTGGCGCCAGCTACGCCCTCTACTGCGGCGAGGAGGAGCAGGCAGAGTGCCGACGTGTCGTATTCACCGTAACGGGCTTGATTCGCCAAACAACGTTCGGCCAGGGCCGTGCCGTTGGACGGCCAGAGGTCCCAGGCCGCAAGACCGAGCAAGCCCCACCCGAGAGAGATCGGTGTGCGCAAGCGATCGACCTCGCCTTGAAGATAGTCGAGACTTCGAGCGACAGTGCCGTGCTCAGCCTGACCGGCTAAACCAGCCAGAGCTGCGCCTGTGCATTCCGGCATGGGGTGAAGCTCTCGCCCATACACCGTCGTGTTCCCGTAATTCCATCCCCCGTGGGGCAACTGACGGTCGAGCATCATCCGAATGCCTTCACGAACACGATCGTGCTGGCCATGCCCCGTCATCTGCAGCGCCAGTACGCCTAGCGCAGTGGGCTCGATCCAGGAGTGTGTGCCATCAATCCAAGGCCATCCTGGGATACTGGGGTCATGCCCGACTGGATCATCGGGATTCTTGCTCCGATGTTGTCCTGTAGTTTTGAGAAGAAACTGAACTCCCCGGTTACAGTGAGGCTCGTGCGCCTGAGACCCATGCCAGGCGAGAACACTGAGAGCAGTCGGCCAAAAAGCCTCCTCATGCTCCCGACTCATCGAGACCCTACCGTCAGGATCTTGAGCAGTCGTCAATCTGTCCCTTGCGGGACCCAGTAAGGGATGACCAGGCACAAGCCGGCTTAATGCCAAGATAGCCCATGCGGTGGCATCACTACGAAACCGTTCGCCACCCCTGGCGGGAAACCCGCCTTCAGGCAACGAACGGGATTCGAGCAACTTCATCGCACGGTCAAGTTGAGAATCTTTCAGTAGCAAGGCTCCCGCTTATTGGCCTGCCAGGACGGGCATCAGAACCCTGGCAATCTTCACCGCTCCTGGTCCAATGACGACCACGAACAAACTAGGGAAGATGAAAAACACTAAGGGAAAGAGCAATTTTACCGGGAGCTTGGCTGCTACCTCCTCTGCCCTGAGCTGCCGGTTAACCCGCATGGAATCGGAATGGACGCGCAAAGACTGCCCTATGCTCGTCCCAAACTTGTCCGTCTGAACCAACAAGGCGACGAGGCTGCTGACCTCTTCCAGGTCGATTCGCCGTTTCAGATTCTTGAGCGCCTCGGCACGTGATAAGCCGGTGCGAAGTTCGAGTGACACCAGATTGAACTCTTCTGCCAATTCGGGATGGGCAAACCGGATTTCGCTGCTCACGCGGCTGATCGCCGCATCCAAGCCCAACCCAGCCTCGACACAGACAACCATGAGATCCAGCGCGTCAGGAAAAGCATCCTGAATTTTCTCTTTTCGCTGGCTAACCGCATGGCGAAGCCACAACATCGGGAGGAGATATCCCACTGAAGCCGCAGCGACATATATCACCAACTGTACAGCCATCGTTGGGAATCCCAGGAGCTTCGCCGGAAGAAGAATCGCGAGCCCCAGAGCGAGAATACTGGAGAGGAGCTTGGCGCCCATGAATAAAATCGGAGCTTGGGCATGCCGATAGCCAGCAGTCGCGAGTTCCTCCCGGATGGCCGAGACTTCCGATTCCTTGGAAGGCTTATTCGCCTCTCCGAGACGCGTGAGCAAAGAATGCAATTTGTCTTTGAACGTCAATCCGAGCGATTCGTGGTCAGAAGACCCAACACCAAGCTGGCCTCCGGCACGGCGTTTGATGACATTCATGGTCGCCCGTGATCCCAAGACAAGATAGGCTCCCATGCTGCAGAGCAACACCATCATGAAGACCAGGAGACTGATAATCCAAGTCATATCCATGGCGATTGTCCTTTGTTACACCTTAATGGCGATCATCTTCTTCATCACAATACCGCCGAAGATCATCAAGATCGCCGCTCCAGCGAGCATCGTCTGACCCATGGGGTCGGTAAAGAGCGGCATCAAGTATTCCGGATTGACGACGTAGAAAATCATCCCCATACCAAACGGCAGTGACATTAAAACGATGGCTGAAATGCGCCCATCGGCAGATAACGCGCGAACCTTCTTCTTCAACTCGAAGCGTTTTCTGATCAACCGGCCCAGCGAATCGACGATCTCCGCCAAGTTACCGCCCGTTTCGCGCTGAATGTTGACGGAAGTGACGAAGAACTTCACGTCCATCAATTCAACACGGTTTGCCATGTGGTCTAGGGATTCCGGCACGGACACCCCCATGGATATTTCGTCGAACCCTCGCTGGAACTCACCCGCGATCGGATCCCGCATCTCGCTACCGACCATCTTCATGCCAACGAACAACGCATGTCCGGCGCGAAGCGACCTCCCGATAAGCTCAAGGGCATCCGGAAGTTGCCGTTGAAACTCGCCAAGCCGACGCCGCTTTCTATAATAGAGATGCCCCCAGGGCATGACCATTCCGGCTCCGGCGCAGCCCAGCATGATGAACGGCTGCCAAATGGCCACTCTGCTTCCCAACAATCCACAGAAAACGGCCAACAACGCTGAGGCCAGCACATAGACAGCCAGTGAATAGGGGGCTTTCGCCTGATCATGGACCTTGGCAAGCCGGGCAGCATATTGCCGCTCCCTCAGCTTTGCCAGCAATGCGTTAAGCCAGGGGATCTCACTATAGGTCTCCTTCACAATGAGTTCGGGGGTTTTATTCAAATCCGGCCGTTCAGCCCAGCTTTGCAGCCGCTCCTTCACACGCTGCTCATCACGAGCGCCGCGCGACCTAGAATGGACAAAGTAGTAGCCCCCTTCGAAGAGGAGAACAACTGTGATAAAGATGCCAAAAGCGATCAATGGCGTTAGCATTCGTACACCTTTGTTGCATCAAACAATTCATTGGGGATTTGGATGCCCATTGCTTGAAACTTCTCGGCGAACTTTGGCCTGATGCCGGTCGCTCGAAATCGCCCCTTGACCTTCCCGTTCTGATCCATCCCGGTCTGCTCGAACTTAAAGATTTCCTGCATTGTCACAATGTCACCTTCCATGCCACTCACCTCCTGCACACTCACGACTTTTCTCGAGCCATCGGACAGACGCGACAGTTGCACGATTACATTCAGAGCGGAGGAGATATAGTGCCGAAGCGCTCTGCTCGGTAAGTCGAATCCCGCCATGGCCACCATCGTCTCGATCCTGGTCAAGGCATCGCGTGATGAGTTGGCATGAACGGTTGTGAGCGACCCATCGTGGCCGGTATTCATCGCCTGAAGCATATCAACCGTTTCTGCGCCTCGAACCTCGCCCACGACGATACGGTCAGGACGCATACGAAGCGCGTTCTTCACAAGGTCTCGCTGTGCAATTTCTCCCTTCCCCTCGATATTGGCCGGCCTGGTCTCTAATCGCACCACATGATCCTGCCGCAGTTGGAGCTCAGAGGCATCCTCAATCGTCACGATGCGTTCGGTCGTCGGGATAAATCCCGAAAGGATGTTCAGAATCGTTGTTTTTCCGGTTCCCGTTCCACCGGAAATCAGGACATTGAGCCGAGCCCG
>DATIQH010000542.1:0-4528 GCA_035471155.1 Nitrospiraceae bacterium
GCCATTGTCCTGGCTGACCGTCCGGTCCACAGATCTTGTTCTTGTATTGTTCCACGAGTGCCCCAACCGTCGTGTGGCCGTTCATCGCCCGTAACATCTCCAGCCCGATGCGATTCAGACGCATGATCGGTAGATTGTCATCGAGAGGGGCGAACCACCATTCGTCTTCGGTGTGCTGATAGGCGACGAGATCGGGAATGCGCCAAGCGAGGAGGTTGAGCGTCTCCCCGGTGAGACTGAGTGGTTCGTGAGCGGCGACTGTTGGTTTCATGGTGAGCACCGCACTATTGGCGCCGCAGCCTACACGATGGGCTGGGATGCTCGCAAGGACCTGTTTGATGGAGTCAGAGGGAGCGAGATTATGTCTGTGAGGGCAGCTGGGGAGCGTCTGTGACGGTAATGACTCCATGCATGATGGGGTGGATGCGGCAGAGGTAGGGATAGTGACCGGGGGCTAACCCCGGAAGTGTAAAGCTGTCGTTTGGCCGGACGATCCCGGAATCGAATGCGCAGGCGCTCCCATCTCCCAAACAGCCCACATGGGTGATCGTATGGTCTGTGGCTGTGGGGTTGTCCCATCTGATGGAGTCTCCGCTGGATACGGTGGCTGACTTTGGGACGAAGTAGGGCGACCCGCTATCGATGACGATGGCGGTATAAGGCGGTGTCGCAGCGGTCGGCCAGGCTGTGAAGAGTCCCAGCGACATCATGACGACGATGATCATTCGTGCTTTCATGGTCATTCGTACAAATCGAGTGCATTGTACCATGAGATTCTTTGCTTTCCCTCTTGACGCCGTGGCTTGTTTGTAGGATTCTCCCCACGCTGGGGTCAACGTGGTGGATTTGCAATGCAGCATGCTCAAAAGGGCCGTCAGCATCCTGTTCGAGTGTGAGTTGCAAGATTTTATAGGTTATGCTAGATGGAGACCACGTCAGACATCCACTGGATGAGAGAGGAGAAAATCAATGGCGAAGAGTAAGAAGAAGCCGGCGAAGAAGAAGCCTGCGAAGGCGAAAGCCAAAGCGAAGTCTGCGGTGAAGAAGGCGGGTAAGAAGGCAGTCAAGAAAACAGCCAAGAAAGCTCCCAAGAAGCCTGCCAAGAAGAAAGCAGCCAAGAAACCGGCGGCGAAGAAGATTGCCAAGAAGCCGGCCACAGCGGCGCCTAAAGCAGCTCAAAAGAAGCCGACGGTTTCGGTTCTCGATAAGAAATCCGTCAAGTCGTTCACAGATGAGGAGCCTAAGAAATCCTTGTCGTCGCAGTCGATGGGGTCGCAGGCGCTGAGAGATCCTGACCTTGACGAGGATCTGGTCGAGGACGATGTGGACATCGCTGTTGATGGCGATGAAGATGTAGAAGAAGAGCTTACTCTGGACGGGGAAGATGAAGACTCTGATCTTCCTGAAAAGCCGGAAGGTCTGCTAGACGACGCAGACGACTACCATACGCACTGACTTCGTAGGGATGCCTCATTCTGGACGGCTCGGTTGAGTCGTCCAGATGGATGACTCTGTGAATTCTTCCTCGTATCTCGGCATCCACCCATTGGTTTATTATCCTCCTGCCAGACACCCTGCGACGAATCTTCCATGAGTCATTTTTTGTTCGTGGCTGGGGCCTTGCGAGAACGCACCTCGGAGGAAAGCGCCGAGCTGCAACTCGAGAACAGCCTCTGGGGACTCTGCACGGGGCTTATACGGACGAATCTACAGACCTATCTGGATGCGAGGTCCCGCGGTCTGGTGTATGTGCTCAAGGCCGGGCTCTGTGCCGAGTTTCAGATCGTCTCGCCTGTGGTGGACTTTTCCGAGCTAGATGCCTTCCTCAGTGACGAGCTGAGAACTGAGGCGAGGTTTGGCTTTGTGCGAATCGACGGCATACGTCGATTCGCCTGTTCCTCTGCTGCAAGTCAGGCGTTGTTGCTCAATGTGCTCCAAATCGCCGATCAGGCCGAACTCACTCGGCGATTGAAACTGGGCATGCATCGATTGACGCAAGCGGAGTACGACGCAATCCTGCGGGGAGCGGCCGCGATCGGCGAGTGAGAGAGTCTATCTGGTCTATCTTGTCTATTCGGTCGAATGAAACCGAACCAGATAGACGAGATAGACCAAGTAGACCCTAAATCCTTTGACCCGTCATCAGTTGATATGCTTCATCGACCGTATCGACTTCCTTCACCGTCACATTGAGTTGGAATCCCAATTCGATCAGGTTCCACTGCGGGTCATGCATCTGCCCTCGTGGAACCAGCACGGTGCGATAGCCTTCTCGTGCGGCGGCACGAATCTTATCCGGGATGTCGCCCACCGGGCCGATCTGTCCTCCTGGTTCAATGGTTCCGGTCAGGGCAATGCCCCGCTGAATGTGGTCCCCCTTGAACATGGCAATGAACCCCACGGCCATCGCGGCGCCGGCGCTTGGCCCGTCGCTGCCTGTGGGTCGATAGGCGACCCCTTGTACTGAGACGGTTCCGCTATGTTGGACGGAGGGCGTGCGTTCGACCGCATAGGCAAAGGCCTGAGACATTGCACCAAGATGATCGTTTCCTAGTCGCACGCCGGCGAGGAGCCATTGCAGTTGAACGGGATTCGGTTCTGGTTTCTTATCCCACCACATCATTATGATTTCAAATACGCCAAGATTGTTCTGGCGAATGGCTGCCAAGACTGGGAGTTCGACGGCATTATCCGCCGAAACTGAAATCGGGGCTCCACAAAGCAGTGTGATGGTCAATGTACAGATGACGGAAAAACGGAGAAGCATCCTACGATCTCCTTGAAAGTTGCCGGCTAGGTAGCGCTGAACAGTAGTGATGAACAATGAAGACGGAAAGAATTGTCGCTTCAGCGTTCAACGTTCAGCTGTTTGCATGCAAAATTCTAGCAATTTCTATTGGGCCGTACAGCGAATCTGTAGTTCTTGCCTTGCGTTGAACCATGACGTTCCGTATAACAGGTCGCGGAAAAACTATTTCGGCCCAGCGGGACTTCGAAGGCATGTGTTCTTGAGCATGAGTAGAACATTCCCACAGGATGCTCAAAAAGGCTGTCCAGCAAGGCCGCAGCGAGTGAAGGGTCGAAGGCGTACCCTCAGGGTACGTTGAGGCCCTGAACGATGCGAGAAAGAAGCTGGCGGGCTTTTTGAGCATCCTGATAAGAGCGTGCATGATGAGCCAAGTATTAGCCTGGATCGTGGCGAGTGGGTTGGCCCTCCTCTGGTTTCCGTTCGACGCCGGTGCCGCGAACTGTCAGATAGAGGCATCTCCTTCAGAACTTGGAGCGGCGTTCACGCTTCATCTGGGCGACGGCTGTACGGAGCAAGAGCGAGAAGCGCGAACAGTGGATGCGGCGCAGCTGCTGCAAGCGTTCAAAGAAGGGAAGGGGATCGATCTCGCAGGGGTGATTGTTCGCGGCGACTTGTTTCTGGATCTGCTGCCTGTGGGACCGCTGCCTTCCGAGCTTGAAGGGATGAAGGAACTACAGGGACGTGAAGTACGTGTGATTTCCGGCTCCATGACGATCGTGAATTCGGTCGTGCGCGGAACGATTAAGCATCGATCGGCACAAGGGTTGCTGGTGGTGAGAGGGCCTGTGACGTTCGGTGGAACGAGGTTTGAGCAGGTGGTCGATCTCTCACGGACGCTGTTCATTCAGCCGGTGACAGTATCCGGCGCAGTATTCTTGCGGGAGAGCTATTTTGTGCAGGGCCGGTTTCTGCGAGGCATGGTTGCTGAAAAAACATCGTTCGGTCCGCATACGAGATTCCATCGATCTGTTTTTCAGGGGCCAGTCACGTTCCGGCAGTCTACGTTCAATGGGCTGGCGGAGTTTTTGGAGGTGGGCTTCGAGAAGGACGTGAATCTGTCGGGCGCCTATTTCAAGTTGGGAACCGGGTTTTCCGGAAGTCGCTTTCAGGGGCTGGCGAATTTTTCTGAAGCCTCGTTCGATAGTCAGGCGTTTTTTACCTTCACCCAGTTCGATGGGGATGCGGACTTTCGCCGGGTCACATTCCGATCGACGGCGGATTTCTCCGATGCCCAGTTCAAGGGGCGAGACGACTTTTCCACAGCCTTGTTCGAAAAGGATTCGCAGTTTTCCAGAGCAGCCAGATCGGTGCCCGTACAGGCACCCCCCAAAGGCGAAAATGCGTTCGTACAATATGCCGTTATCCTCATGCTGCTGACGTTCGGCGCCTTGCTGATTGTCTACCGGATTCGCCGTGGTAAGGCATAGGTTTTCTCTTCGGAGTTGCCCCTCGCCCTGCCGCTGATCGTAGCCGGACTGCGGATCGCGACCGTCACGATCATCGGGCTGGTCATGGTCGCGGCCGTCATCGGCCAGGGGGGTCTCGGCGGCGTCATGGTCCGTGGCTTCAACTTCAGCAACCCCACCGCGATCTACGTCGGCGGGATCCTCATCGTCCTGCTGGCGATCGTCGCTGACGCGATCCTGGCCGGTATCGGGCGGCTGGTCACACCATGGTCCCGAGCGAAGGTCACCTGATGGAGCTGCTTGGCGAGGTGGT